>NZ_JAUBUC010000039.1:0-53712 GCF_036705285.1 Microcoleus sp. B4-C1
CCGTCCAAAAAGGACGGGCGGGACGCCCATCCCACAATAAAAATTAAAATTGTCAGTTATTTAATTCGCGCTCCGAAAGAACCTAAAAAGTGAACGATTGTTCACTTTTTAGATGATGAGTTTCCACCCAATCGCGAGTTTCGCACTGGATACCAAAGAAACCGGGTTTTTATAACGGAAGCGATCGCACTCTAGGAGAGATTTTGCTAAAAAACCCGGTTTCTGCGTAAGTCTCCAACCTTGAGAAATCGGGTCGATCGCGAGCAGCTATTTTTGGTTATTTTGCTGGTGCAGATAGTTGTTAATCGCTTTGGCGATTTTTGCTTGCTGGTATGGGTTCATAGTGCGGGGTAGGGAGATGCGAGAGCCTCCACAAACTAACAGTCTAACTTCGTACCAAATGTCATGCTCCCGATCTTTTGTTCGCTCGACTTCCACGCCATAAATCTCGCACAGAGAGTATTGAATTAGCTTAGTTCCCAACAAACCCTGCTGTTTAACAGTCAGGGCATTTAAAGTTGTATCAAAGCTATAAATTTCCTTTTTTCCGAAGGCTATTACTGCTATCCCTGCTGTCACAAATATGGCTCCTATCCCTAGAAACCAACTGTCGAGTAGCTTTAATTCCAGCAATCTGCGCTCCGCATTTTTAACAAAAGAATTGATGTCCGAAGCAATAGCGTCTTGGGTTCCCCAATTAGGGGAGTTAGCAGTGAAAGGAACATAGCCAGCATCAGTCCGAAGTACAACTTTGCTGGTGTAGGCCGCTCTGACAACTTTTGCTCCCTGCAAAGAAGCAAGCTGAATTTCTTGAATCTTCGATCCCAGCAAGCTCGATCGCACCAACTGACAATTCCCTTGTGTTCCTTGCACTCTGTGACAATACAGGCTTGCCAAATTGTAATCAAACGCCGCCAATTTCAGTCCAAATACCATTAACAAACAGCTAGGTAGCCAAAAATCAAATACGCCACGAGTCTGAATTTTTAATTCAGTCGCTGTTTGCTCGATTATTTTCATTTATTTTACCCTGAGATTAAACAAAGGATATTAGAGGCCCTATCTTTGCTGGGATGCGCCCTATTGTTAACTTATATGTTATTTGAAGTTTGTCCTATGACCTGAGCCTTTTGATCTTGCTAAGATATTAGCACTAAAATGTCTCGCGCACAATAACTGTAGCGAGTATAGGTGCGGGTGGCTTTGAGATAGCTTTCCGTCATTTCTCCCTGGTGATGGACTTGGGCGATTGCCTACGCGATATAGCAATCCTCGCATCATTTGCATAATTATTGTAGGGGCAATCCCACGCCCGGTTACCCGATAGATAGGGGGTAGGCACTCTTAGCACTACCCCTACCAATTTATCTGAATCATTTAGGATTGCTATAGCTAGGGTTCACTGATTTGTAGGGCAAATACATTGCTAAGCGTGCGATTATCCTTAATCGAGATATAGCTGCGAATCAAGTCAGCCATTTTGTATTGTTCTGTTAGTGAATAGCTTCTTAAACAGATGATATCGCCCCCGAACATCCACAAATTAACATAATAGCTACGATTTCCCTCGCTATCTCCTATTTCCTCTAATTCCACCGCAGAAATCTCGCGAGTTGAGCATTCGGTAACATCATGAAGCCATACACCCCGTCGTTTAATGGTCATTTTGCTAAGAGTTTTATCAAAAATATATGTTTCATCTATCGCCCCGTCCAACAAAGACAGCGAAAACAACAGAAAGATACCTCCACCTATCCAATTTGATACTAAAATAATCTGCAATAATCCCATAACGATAAATGGAGAAATTAATAGCAAACCATCCCAAAAGCTCGCTGTTTTAATTATTAATCTATTTGGCGTTTGCTTGATGATTTTCATTATTTAAGGTGAGATTTTTAACAACCCTGTGAATCACTTATCTATTCGCTGTATGCAATTTTTACTGCACCGATTATTATTTGACACTGCTTTGGACGATCGCACTTTTGGTGTTGTAAACAGCCTTGACAGCATAAGCGTCGCCCGGACGTATATGTAAAGCTCTGTTAAAATTGATTAAAGCGGTTTGATAGTCTCGCTGTCCGTAGTAAATATAGCCGAGTTTCATCGATTGTTTGAAGTCAGAATTTTGATCAGCAACACGTGCAGAATTAGGATTAGTTACAGGTGCAGCAGAAGTAGGAGATGGCTCTAAAGCAGGAGATAACTCTTGATTGGGTGATGGAGAAGTGTTGAAACCAGAAGGAAAAGAAGAGGGCGATTGCTCGTTATACCCCTGCTCTACATTAGATCCAGAGCCAGAGATTTTTACAAAATTTTTGCCATAAAATACTGAAGTAGTAATGCCTCCCAATACAAACATCAACAATCCAGCACATTGAATTAAGAAGGTTTTTCTAATTTTTTCATTGCTCCAATTTTTGATATAAAAAACCAATGATGCCAATGGGACAAGCAAGTAAAGCACTCCCCAAATAGTTTCCTCTCCAAAAGCTTGAACTAATCCCCAAAAATAGCCAACAAGACTTAAAACTAAACCTAGGATAAAAAATAAGGCGATCGCAATTCCCGGCATTTTTTATTTCTCCAGTAGATGTATACTTATTTTGACAACTGTAAAAGAGCGGATTTTCAACCTGAAACTCTTTCCCCTGTTTGCTGTGTTAAAAATAGATTAGCGGTGACAACAGTTCGATCGCGCACAGCGAATGTTAGGATTTTGGTTAGGAATTTGACTAGGAACTAGATCGCGACTGCCGCAAATGATACTCTCAACCCTCGATCGACCCGAAGAACCATTTGCACGGGCAAGCAAAGGCTGGGACATCCAAAAGCTTTACACCGACTTGGCAAATGCCAAACAACAATTCGCCCCCCACACCAGAAGAGGGCTGACACCTGTAGAAAAGCGGCACCTCTGCGGCTTGTTGTGCGGCTACAGCCCAGCCGAAATTGCGGTATTTCTCAACAAACAAATCAAAGGTGTAGAAGTTGACTTGTCAAAAACTTTGTACAGATACATAGAATTATTGACAAATCGGCCCCGAAATGCTCTTAAAAATTGGAGAGATGCGATCGACTGGCTGGAAATAGCCGGGTATAAAACGCAGCCAAAAACCTCAACCGGCGCCATCTTAAAAGCCACTCTCCACCATTCAGACAGGATTTTGTCTGCAGCTATCAGTCCCGACGGACAATTCCTCGCAACGGGCTCAGAGGATAGTACAGTGAAAATTTGGAGTTTGCACAGCGGGGAACTGCAGCAGACAATTTTCGGACATTCAACAGCCGTATTGCTAGTGGCTTTCAGTCCCGCCAGCAAAACGCTGCTGACACGATCGCGCGCGGGTACAGTCAAACTCTGGAACCTGCAAAACGGCCAACTGCTGAAGCGTTTGGCAGACGTGCACCGCCACGAATCCGTCGCCGTAAGCCCCGACTGGCAAATTTTGGCGATCGGCACCACCCGCAGCACTGTCAAGCTTCAGCACCTCAACAGCGGCCAACTGCTGCAAGTTTTGGCAGGCTATCAAGGGGATGACATAAGTGCGATCGCCCTGAGTCCCAACGGCAAAATGCTAGTAGCCAGCGGCCTCAATGCAGCCAGCGGTTTCTGTCGCGCCACAGTCACTTTGTGGGAACTGCCGGGAGGCGAAGTGAGGCGAACATTTGGCAGCGAAAATTATGTGGCAATTTCTTCCGATAGCCAAATTCTTGTCAATCATGGTGGCCAAAATATCAAACTGTGGAATTTGCAAACAGGCGAATTATTGAACTCACTGCAAACAGGAATTCGCATCACTTCCGCCGCCGCAATTAGCCCCGACGGGAAATACTTTGCAGTGGGGTGTTTTGACGGTACTGTTAGACTTTGGAATTTTCGCGGCGAATTGCTGCACACTTTAGATGGACATTCTAGCCCTGTGTCTGCGGTGGCGATCGGGCTTTTGGGCGAAACTCTCGTCAGCGGCGGGGAGAATGGTACTGTTAAACTTTGGCAACTGCGGATTGAAGATTAGAGAGGTTAGGGGCGATGATTAAATTATTAGACTATAATTGATTTAAGTTTTTTTAGAGGGGGCCAGACAATGCAACTGCCAGAAAAAAGAAATATTGCATTGAAACAGAAGCGTCTGGCAGAACTCAAACAGAAAATTGCTAGTGGCACCGAGCAAATTGCTCAGGGGAAAGTAACTGATGGTGAATTAATTTTTACCAGATTGCAGGGAAAAATTCGCTTAATTTCTGATTCTAAGGAATGAGGATACGGCAATGCCGTTTCCCTCGCCCAAAATAATCAATCTTCCTCGCTTTTTATGTAAGCATCGCCCGATTGATTTTAGGGAAACGGCATCGCGTCGTGTCCTGAGTGTGGGTAATATCAATTCGGATGTGACCCGATTTATATAAAGCTAACGACATCAAGAGCCCCGACTTCTTGGAGAAGTCGAGGCTCGGAATCACCGATTAAGAACCATTTTTAAGCAATAAAAATCAACGTTCCCTTGCTCATTTCCAAAGTATCGCCCATTTGCATACCGTTGTGAAAAGCACCCAAAATCACCTCGCTAGTTTTGCCGAAAGCGATCGCCCCGCTAGCATCAATTCCAATTGCGCCAAAATCCCGTTGACGTTCGTCAGCTTCAGCAAAAGAACGCTCAAAAGCAGCTTTCAAACTCAAACCATCCGTTACCCGAATCACAATTCGCGCGGCCAAACACTCGTCCATAATGTGCTCGCCAATCCCCGTACAGCTTACCGCCGCACTCCCTGCCGCGTAATTACCCGCCGGCATCGCCGAGTCGCTAACCCGCCCGATGCGCTCAAAACCCTTGCCACCAGTAGAAGTCCCAGCAGCCAAGCGTCCATGAACATCCAAAGCTACGACTCCGATCGTACCCACACCGGCCGGTTCGGCAACCACGTCAGCCATTGCTTTGCTAAAATTGCCTTGGCGTTCCTGCATCCACTCGTGCAAACGCAAATCCGTCATCGGATCGTAAATCGGCAAGTGAAGTTCTCGCAACAATTCTGCCGAACCAAAATCAGAGAGAACCCGATCGTCCGAAGTCTGCAAAAATTTAGCAAGTTCGATCGGATTTTGAACGCGAGAAACATTTATCGCCCCGCTGAAACGCTGCATCAAACCGTCCATCAGCGAAGCACTCATCCGAATTTGACCGTCCGACTGCACCACAGAACCAGTACCGGCATTGAATCGCGGGTCATCTTCCAACAATTGGCACCCCCGCACCACTGCATCTACGGCACTTGCACCGTCTTTCAGCAGCGGATAAACTTCCTCCAAAACATCGTAAAGCGATTTCCGCACCGCCTCAATTCCGCCTTTACTGTGTAGAGAACTGCCGGCACCGCCGTGAATAACTAGCTTTGGTTGCACTTGTTGCGATGCCATAATTTATAACCTAATAACCTAAAATTTTTCCTTTGCAATCTTAGCTTTGATCGAGCAACTTACCCTAAATTCTTAATCTTGAGCCGCCAAACGGCGGCGACGACAACGTTCGGAGCAGTATTTGACCTCATCCCAGCAGTCGGCCCATTTTTTGCGCCAAGTAAAAGGTCGATCGCATACCGGGCACATTTTTGTCGGTAAATCAGATTTCGATCGTTGCTTAGCCATGCTAATTTTGACAATAGATTAACTAATTCCCATCTTGTACCATTTTTATGAACAGGCAAGATGCCTGTTCCACAACAAAATTCAATTCTTGTGGAACAGGCATCTTGCCTGTTGCTGAGGAAACGAAACCAACCACTTTCAGCTAAAAATCTCCCTAAATTAAATGCTCGAAACGGCCGACGCCAACATCCGAATAGTTTTAGTCGAACCTGCAGGCCCATTGAATGTCGGTTCTGTTGCCCGCGTCATGAAAAATATGGGTTTGCACCAATTAGTTTTGGTAAATCCCCACTGCGATCATTTAGGGGAAGAAGCCCGACTGATGGCAGTTCGCGCCGCCGACATATTGGAAACGGCGAAAGTAGTCGAGAGTTTGCCCGCTGCTTTGGTTGGGTGTGTCAGAGCGATCGCAACTACAGGGGATGATAGTCGATCGTTGCCAACACAACTAGAAGAACCCGCAGAGGCCTTGCCTTGGCTCCTAGAAGCCCCCAGCGCCCTCATTTTCGGCCGAGAAGACTGCGGCTTGACCAATGCCGAATTAAACCGCGCTCAACGCCTGATCCGCATTCCCAGCAGCGATGCCTACACATCTCTAAATCTCGCCCAAGCCGTCGCTATCTGCTGTTACGAACTATACCGGGAAGAAGGAAGAAGGAAGAAGGAAGAAGGAAGAGGGAAGAGGGAAGAAGGAACAGGGAAGGAAGAAGAAGATGCCTCGTTCCCCGGCTCAGCCGGGGAACGCATATCCAGAGGCTCTGCCTCTTCAATACCCCATGCCACAGATAATTTATCAACTTGTTACCAAGAACAACTTGCCACCCGCCAGACAGAAAATCTCTCAATTCCCCTCGCCAGTGCTCCCTTGGAAAATTTAGAGGGATATTACCAGCAACTAGAAACGCTTTTACTCAAAATAGGATATTTGCAGCAGCACACAGCAGCAAGCCGGATGGAAAAATTTCGGCGTTTGTACACCAGGGCCTATCCGACAGTGGATGAAGTCGCCATGCTGCGGGGCGTCCTCCGCCAAACAGAATGGGCAATCAAAACTTACCCACGAGAGGCAAATTCTGATACTCTGGATAGGGCGTTACCGGAAAATCCAACGGATAGCTAGGAGAAATGCTGATAATTGGGGATGTGATATTGAGGATTTTTTTCACAGAGAACTTTTCTTCACCCACTTGTCACTTTCATAACAGGGTTTCTTGACTAAAAACCAAAGCTTTGCGATAATTTGCGAGCAATAAACCAGGTGGCTGATACCATGCAGCGTCTGGGATAAATCTAAAATCTAAAATCTAAAATCTAAAATTGATTGGCTGACAAGCTGAAAAATCTTAAACTTGAACTTTACATTAGTGATGAAGGAGTAAGACGTGGCAGAGCGGTTTCCCAAAGGATCGATATTATCGGTGATATCCTCGTCGATATCCTCTCCCAACTCCGGCTCAAAGCAGCCTAAGTCCGGCAAAGCAAGTCAGTCTGGCAAATCGGGCCGCCGCCGTCCTCCGCAACCGCAAAACGGCAATCCAGAAATTCGATCGCCCGAACCTGCAACTTTGCCACCGCAACAAAGCCGCGGCAGCAGAATTGGAGCCAATTCTCCCACATCTTCGGAAGAATTTACTACACAAGACTTTTTATCCGATCCTCGATCGGCAATTAACCCCAGAAAACCCAGAACCAGCAAAACTCCGCAGTCGAAGACTCGCCAACCAGGCAAAAAAGGCCTCGCTGCTGTCGATATGTTCCAGTTTCCAGATCCTACTCTGGAGCGGGAAAATGTGAGTTCGATCGCCAGCAATCCCAACACCCAGCCCCCAACTGCCACTCCCCCTACCACCCGTGGAAGTCGTCCCACTTCGCCCCCAGTTCGCATTCCAGACACGGTAATCCCCCCAGATGTCAAAAAACCCCCCGTGCCTAAACCGCGTCCGCAAGCGAGCCAGAAACCGGGCAAACGCTCTGCACCTCGGAGCGTGCCGCCGTTGGTGTATGCTACTCGCTTGCTGATTCTGGGAGTTGGGATAGCGGTAATTTGCGGTACGCTGCTGTCGGTGGTAAATGCTGTGAGTCGAGCATCGACTGTAGCGACAGAAGAACAAACTACCGCAGGGCAGAAAAACCCAGCCGATAGCGCATCTGCTGCCTCCGCAACCCCAGAAGTGCTGCAACTGAATCAAGAATTAGGAGCTTTGAAAACCCAAGTTCAGGTTTTAGCAACAGAAAATCCTAGTTTGACAGCCGGAATATTTCTAGTCGATTTAGATACTGGAAGCTACCTAAATTTTAATGGCGATACTGCTTTTGCTTCAGCTAGCACAATTAAAGTACCAATTTTAGTGGCTTTTTTCCAAGCAGTAGATGAGGGCAAAGTGCAGTTAGATCAGGTGCTGACGCTGAAGTCCGAACACATTGTCGGCGGTTCTGGGGATATGCAAGACCAGGCTCCTGGGAAGAAGTATTCGGCTTTGGAAGTTGCCCAAAAGATGATTGTTGTCAGTGACAATACGGCGACAAATATGATGATTGAGTTGTTGGGAGGTGCTGAGGTTTTGAATCAGCATTTTGCAAATTGGGGTTTGAGTACCACGGTTCTGCGTAATAATTTGCCAGATTTGGAGGGGACTAATACTACCAGTCCGAAGGATTTGATTAATATCATCGCCCAGATCGATCGGGGTAATTTGGTATCGGTGAAATCGCGCGATCGTATTTTGCAAATCATGCGACAAACTAGAAATGATTCTTTGCTGCCGAAAGGTTTAGGCGAAGGTTCAATTATTGCTCACAAAACCGGCAACATTGATACAATTCTTGCGGATGCCGGTATGGTGGATTTGCCGAACGGTAAGCGTTATTTGGTGGCGGTGATGGTGAAGCATTCGCCGGAAACAGAGAAGCCAGCTCAAACATTGATTCGGGAGATTTCTCGGATGAGTTACCGCTATTTGTACGGTGGGGAAACGCCAGCCGATTCAAAAGTTAAAATTAAAAATTGAAAATTCAACCGGGTTTTTTCCGGCTATTGTTGTAGACTTTATCAAACTATAAACCAGTTGGTATTATGAAACTAAACATTCGACTTGCTTGTCTAGTAGCGCTCTCAATTTTAGCTGTGGGAGTCTTCCCTACCTTGAGTAATGCTAATCCTGCTCCTGAATCTGAGACGGACGGCGTGAGAGTGATCAACAATAATATCGAACTCAATCGGGCGAAAAACTTAGCCCGTCAAGCAGCAGAAAGGGCTAATGGGGGTTTAGGCAACTATCGAGCTGAAGCTTCTATGCACGGTACTTCTAAGGAATCGCCGTTTGTTGACAATGGCGATGGAACTTGGACTTTTACTTTTAAGGGTAACAAGCCTGGTTCGTCTGTCTATACTGTAGAAACGGTTGTTACGGTTTCTCAAGATGGGAGGGTGAGAGTCGATTACAACGGGCAAATTCGCCAGTTATCTCCATTGTGAACAACTGTGCAAATATCGGGCTATGCAGTTTCAATCCCCGATCGGGATTTAAGTTAACGGCATTTTTTCCGTTTGTTACAATCAAGGGAATTCCCATCCTCACATCAGCACTAATGCAAATTATCCTAGAAGTTCCCGAGATCCTTGGCGAAAAACTGCAACAATTGGGCGATCGTCTCCCGGAAGCCCTGGATCGCGCACTTCGGGAACTCGCCCCCGCA
Organism: Microcoleus sp. B4-C1; assembly: GCF_036705285.1. Taxonomy (NCBI): domain Bacteria; kingdom Bacillati; phylum Cyanobacteriota; class Cyanophyceae; order Oscillatoriales; family Microcoleaceae; genus Microcoleus; species Microcoleus sp. B4-C1. The sequence continues at coordinate 9,344 of NZ_JAUBUC010000039.1, forward strand.
GAAACCATCCCCTACCAAGACGATCGCCAAATCGTCGAACTGCTAGCCAGTCAACCCAGCCCAGAAGAAATCCTCGCAATCCGCCCCACACCTGCGTTGCAAGCCCGTATGAGCGAACTGCTCGATCGCAATAAATCCGGCACTATTTCAGCCAGAGAGGAAGTCGAACTCGATCGCTATTTGCTGTTAGAACATTGGGTGCGTTTAGCCAAAGCTCACGCCTACAAACGCTTACAGACAGCAGCATGAGCTATATCAAATGCGTTAGCATTGAAATTATTCATCTCTCTTATCTCTCTCTGTGTTCTCTGCGTCCTCTGCGGTTAAAAATTCCAATCCAACTGGAAACGATATCAATCCCTGATAGGGGTTTAGGTTAATTGCGGCATTCTTGAGCAATCAAGAAAAGCTGAATAATTTTTTATATCAATCCCTGATAGGGGTTTAGGTTAATTGCGGCACAATCAGTCAATTAAATTATAACTTTGTGCAAAATATCAATCCCTGATAGGGGTTTAGGTTAATTGCGGCCGATCGCTCCAGAAGCATTACAGTATTTAGTTTTCAAGGTACTGTTCCGTCAAGCATCCAAAAAATATCATTTCAGGCACCGACCTGTCAAGAGGCAAAATTTTCAACAACCATCAAAGCTATACACAGCAATAATTTCAGCCTTTCCGTGAATCGTTTTTTTCAGCATAGAGGCTCAAACCCTTGCCGCACCAGCCATACAGCCGAAAGATTTGACCCCCTCAAAAAAACAGCTACCCATTCAGGGAAATTCCCAGAACCGGAAAGCGATTAAACACTCGCGACTGCTAACTGTTCCGCCGCCTCTTTCTCGTTCATCTCGTCGAGTTTCTGCCAAACTTGCTGCATCAATTCATCCAATCCAACTCTACTAACGGCGGAAATCAACAAAACAGGAGCCCCACTAATTTCTTTAAGTCGGCTGATTAAATTACGAATTTCTTCGCTTTCGAGGTCGATCGCATCTACTTTATTAAAAGCCAAAATCTGCGGTTTATCGGCTAAACCACGCCTGTAAGCCTTCAATTCTTCCTGAATTGTGACATAATTGGCGATCGGATCTTCATCCGTAATATCGATCAGATGCAGCAACAACCGAGTTCGTTCGATGTGCCGCAAAAACTCGTAACCCAAACCAGCACCTTCGTGAGCCCCCTCAATTAATCCCGGAATATCAGCAAAAACAGTACCGTCGCCGCTGGGTTTTCTGACTACGCCCAAATTCGGGACTAAAGTTGTAAACGGATAATCTGCTATTTTGGGGCGGGCTGCAGATAAAGCTGAAATTAAGGTGGATTTGCCAGCATTGGGCATCCCCAGAATTCCCACTTCAGCTAATAGCTTCAATTCCAAACGCAAAAATTTGTGTTCTCCTTCTTTTCCCGGCATCGCATAATCTGGAGCGCGGTTAGAATTGGTTAGAAAACACTTGTTTCCCAAACCGCCTTTGCCACCTTTGGCTACGCAAAAAGTCTGTCCGGGCGTTACTAAATCTGCTAAGATTGCCTGAGTTTCCGCGTCGTAAACTACTGTACCGCAGGGAACTTCGATCGTGCGATCGTCCCCACCGGCACCGGTCATATTTTTCGGCGCGCCCCGCTTCCCGTCATCGGCTTTAAAAATCCGGTTGTACTGAAAATCTAGCAGCGTTTGCAGGCTTTCCACCGCCACCATATACACGGAACCGCCTTTGCCGCCCGTCCCGCCAGAGGGGCCACCCGCTGGTACATACTTTTCTCTGCGAAAAGCTACCATACCGTCGCCGCCTTTGCCGGCTGCGACTTGAATATCTGCTCGATCGATAAATTGCATAATTTAGTCAGTTGTCAGTTGTCAGTTGTCAGTTGTCATATCATGTCCAATCGAGCGATTAAGAGGGCGGGTTTTTGAGATTGTCAATTATTGGCAAATATTTTTCGTAAACCCGCCCCTACCTTATTAGGGGTAATCGACCGGACATGATATCACTTGTCATTGGTCAATTGTCAATTGTTAGTTGTGATTAGTCATTAGTTATTATACCAGATGCAAGTACCATATTCCCCTTTTCCTTTAGTCCGCGTCGGCGTACGACAGCCAAGTTTAGTCGCGATTTACAGTTGCGGTAAAATTATAATTTTACCAATTTTTAAAAGTAGTTCAGAGCCAGAGATTGTACGTGAGCATTTGTAGGGAAACGGCAATGCCGTTTCCGGCTCCTAAATCGGCGATTTTTAATAATTTGTATAAGCTTGAGGATTGTACCAAAACTTTTATTGAAGTAGTATTATCAAAGCAGATTTGATATTAGCAGGACTTACGCACAAAAACTGCAAAAACCTGGTTTTTCTAATGGGGCGGATGGGTGTAATGATGTTTTTTCGTAGAAAAACCTGGTTTTTGCGTTCAGGACTAATTAGTAGTCATTGGTTAATAGTTACAGTCATTAATCCAAGATTTTACAAGAATGACTACTGACTACTGACTACTGACTAATGACTACTAACTACTAACAATATGACGATACATCTTCCTTACATTCATCTGCCAAATAGCAGAGAGCTCGAAAGCGCATCCCGACTAACTGTTCGTAAAGCGGGTTAATCTGGCACATCGCCGGAATGTGGACGATTTTGCGACCAAATAAAACGACATCTCGCTCAAACGGACACTGGGGCGGAATAATTTTACAGACAAAGTGTGCCAATTTTGGATCGTGAATTTCCCAGCCGTCAAGCCAGTCTTTGACGGGTTGCAGGACATCTTTGTGGTGAGGTTTAGGTAGCCGAGATGAAAGGGGTGTTCCGGCGACGGGGGCGACATTCGCATCAAAGACGATTTGGCTGCTGGGCCCCTGCGGATCATCGCACTTGCTGTCTTCGATGGTGTGTCGCAGAGCTTCGAGCGCCTCTACATTTTGCCCCAAAGCTGTGCAAAACTTATAGATTACCTCGTCTTCGCTGAGCGAGTAGGTACCGTCTGCCAAAGCTACCATGACTGCTGTCCTTAAAAAATCCTCGCCTTTGGCGGTGTCTTTCCCTAACACAGTGGCTAATTCCTCTGGGGCAATAGGTTCAAAACCCTCCTCAAAAGATACCGGGTGTAGTTCATCCTGAGTTAGATTTGCAATCATTTTTTGCTCGTCTTCGTCAAAGTTGCCGTCTGCCCAAGCAATTGTCAGCAATCCCCGCAGCCAAGCAGTAATCTCTTCATTGGTGCAGGAAGATTTAGCGTTACTCATTAGCATTTCCACTTGGATGTACCAGTCAATTTGTTCGTTTACAGCGGGATCAATATTCCCCTCCCAATAATTTTTACTGGTTTTTTGGTCGATGGATGATCTATTTGTGGAAGGTTTGTGGCCGAAGATTGCTCCAAACGCTTGTAGTGGATGTGTTAAAAGCATATTTGTTTCTGTGCAGCATCGCTGACTAGCGAGCTAATCTTTTGGCTAATCCTATTCCCTAAAAAGTCATCTATCGGGAGGAATAGGTTGGTTGAATTCATCTTAACTTTAGTTGCACCCATTGAGATGGGGATCGACTTTTATTCCAGCCGGATTGCCATTAGCAACCCAATTTTTCGCCAAAAATAAAAGGTTGGCAAGCGCGGGATCTAATCAGACACTGGGTTTCTTACCCAGGGGCGATCGAACTTCGCTCTCTTTACATTTTAATATATATTTTTGTGAATTTTTCTGTACTGGCAGCACAATATTAACAGCGAGCAGGGTTTAAGCTGTTGAAATAAAAATATATGAGAAAAATTTGACCGCCGATAAAAGCTTTTGATTGCTGTGTCCGTCTATAAATGACCGATTTTTTTTAACTTCGGCGGCACAAAATCCAGCGCAATTCCATTGGCGGGCGTGCGTTTGCCATCGGGAAGACATCTCGACCGGTGGCCCAACTGGGAAACCAGGGCGTCGGGGGCCAGGCTGCTTCCGGCAGGTGGTGGCGTTCATATTCAAACACCAATTCGTCGGATATTTGGACTAAGGGCAACCCTTCCATTGCAGTGGCGAGTTCTTGGGGCGTAAATAAAGTAGACCAGGAGAGTTGGGCAACTTGTCGCACGAGGGCATCAGGCTGGTAGTCACCGACGGTTAAAAACGTGCTGAACAGCAACAGACCTCCAGGAGACAGGGAATCGCACATTTTAGCGAGGAAAAGCCGTACTTGATCGCTGTCTCGAAAATGTGAGATGACTTCGGCGGCAACTGCCAACTGGTAGCGGGCCGGTTTCATCCGCATTAAGGGGTCGAGCACATCGCCTTCAGTCACTGTCACGGGAAGGTTTTCGGCTGTTACTGCTGCTTTCAATTGTTCTGCAAAAGCTGGGGCTAGTTCGATCGCATCTACAGAATAGCCCAATCTCGCCAGGGGCAAGGTATTGCGGCCGGTACCAGCGCCCACGTCCAAAATCCGCACTCGATCGGGTGTGCCCAATTTAGCAGCCGTTGCCATCAATTTTGCGTCTGGATGAGAGCCGAAAAGCGGAGGTTCTCTGGTGTCTACCCAGCTTTTGTACTGTTCTCCTACTGTTGAGCTAGTAACAATGACTTTGCAAGCTAAACCAGTTTGTGGCGGCTGCACAGATTCGTATTGCAGAATCAGCATCGATGCTGTGGAGGTGCGGTAGCCTTGTTCTAATTTGGTGGCTAAAAGCTTGCTGAGTTCGTCTCTGCGGTCTTCGGGCAGGGGTCTGTCGAGAGTGCTAAATAGCTTTTCTATCGACTTGAGATAGTGGCTTAGCATTCCCGGTACGCAGGGGAAAATTAATTCTCCGCGAGCGTTTACGCGGGTATTAATTTTGTAGAGGATAGCTTGCTGGAGAATGTCGGGATTTACTACCAGCGGTAGCTGTTCGGTCTGGTTGATTGTACTTTCGGCGCCCATAGATTCCGCGAAGAGGTGATTAGCTGTTAGTTGTTAGCTGTTAGTTATTTGTTATTTGTTATAACTCACATTTTGCACCCTTTTCAATAACAGGCATCTTGCCTGTTCCACAAAGAGGGAATTTTATTGTGGAACAGGCAAGATGCCTGTTCATAAAAAGCTATAAGCCGCGCGTCAAAGCACTTTTAGCGTAAGTATTAATTATCAAAAAAACGCGGATTTTAAAGCTTTATTTTCAATAAATATCAAATCGACCAAGCCCAAAACGCGAGTAGGTTCCAAAATCGGAGTTAGTATCAAGATCATCTGTAGCGGATTTAACTCAATTGGCGTAAGTCCCACGCTGTAATTGTACTCAATTGGGCGTTGGGATATAAGCCAAGTAAGGTGTATGAAATAATCCAAATTTTCCTGATTTGTCACAAAAAGATGGTATGATATAAGTGGTTGCGACCCACCCACTCGGCTGCAAACAACAGGTCACAGTAGCAGTAGTATGCTTACCAAGGATAACTGCGAGAGAAAGGGGGAAAAGACAGACCGCTGGTTATTGGGATACCTCCTAATGTGAAATACAATCCAAGTTTGTCATACGGAATAGTTTTTTGCCTTGGGAAACAGGGTTTCTGCGTGGGTTCCCTACGAAGGGATAAAGGCTGCAACGCCAGAGATGCTGTGTAAGACTTGGATCGTCTTGAGTGACGAATATTCAGCAATGGATATCCCCAACAGAGCAACGGCAAATGAGACACGAAGCCTACACGCTCACCGCAAGGTTAGTGTTAGGTATTTCACATTGTATTTTTCACGGCGAGGTGGAAAAAGCGTCAAATCCTCTCGCCTTCTCCCCTCTCTCCTTCCCCTTGTCAGCCATAACAGGCAATGTATATGGGTAGCAACTAAAAGCGGGGCTTAGTTGCTGCCGGTAAAAGTCACTAGGGGGAACTTTGACTGAGCTTCAGTCATCGGGCGCCGTCTGCCTTCCTCTTGCCAGTAGTTGATTACTTCTGTGGCTTGGTTGAGGATTTCGACGCGATCGTTGTCAGCAATCCAGTGTTTGGCTTCGAGTTCGTTTTTGAGGTCTTCCCACGCATCTTTGCGTGGCCAGAAAAAGTAGGATGTCAGCGGGCTAGTTCCTTTGCCGACAACTTGGTCAACGGCGAGGGCAACATTCTCTTCTAGCCAGAGAACTTTTAAGATGAACTTGGACAAGCAAACCTCCAGGGTTCCGATCGAACTTGTTAAAAATTTCTACAATCGCTAAGCGTAGCACACTCTGTTCGATAATTGGTCATCGGCCATAAAAAGTTTTGTGGCGCGACTGCTTTTAGCGCCACTCAGGGGCTGGAAACCGATAAAATTTGGGTTCTCACCCGCCCTAGGTACAAGGATGGTTAAATTGTGAACAGAGTTATTGTAGTTTTTGACATTGATGGTGTGGTGCGGGATGTGTCGGGTTCCTATCGGCGGGCGATCGCGGATGCGGTGGAACATTTCACGGCGGGTGCTTTTCGCCCGAATTCTCTCGATATCGACTCTCTGAAGTCTGAGGGAGTGTGGAATAATGACTGGCAGGCGTCTTTCGAGTTAGTTTGCCGTTATTTTGAGGGAATTGGGCGATCGAGAAACGAACTCGCTCTCAACTATGACGAATTAGTGGCTTTTTTCCAAAGTCGCTATCGCGGGCCCGATGAGAAAAATTGGACTGGTTACATTTGCGACGAACCGTTGTTGTTAAGTCCGGCTTACCTGGAAAATTTAACTGTTGGGGGAGTTGTTTGGGGCTTTTTTAGCGGGGCGATGCGGGATGAAGCTGCTTATGTTTTGTCAGGGAAACTGAGTTTAAATTCCCCGGTGTTGGTGGCGATGGAAGATGCACCGGGAAAACCCGATCCGGCTGGACTTTTCGCGGCAATTGAACAGTTGGAAAACCTGCACGGTTTAGAAGAAAATTTGCCCGTGATTTACGCGGGAGATACTGTTGCGGATATTTACACGGTTGTGAAGGCGCGGGAAGTGCAACCAAATCGGGTTTGGCTGGGGGCTGGAATTTTGCCACCTCATGTTTTGGATGATGCTGGGCGCTGCGAGGCTTATGCTGCGGGGCTGGAAAATGCGGGTGCAGCAGCGGTTTTCAGGAATGTCGAGGAGTTGACGGCTGCGCGGATTTGGGAATTAGTTCAGTAGGCTGTTGAATGTTGACTGTTGGCTGTTGGCTGTTGAATGTTGACTGTTGGCTGTTGACTGTTGAATAGGGGTCAAAAAAATGAAAATTGCGCGAATTATTTGTTGGCAGGTTGATTCGATTTTGCGCCTGACGTTGAAGCGCGGATTTGACATCGATATTATTGACAAACAAATCTAATTTTGTTAAATAACTGTGCACCTTATCCTATTGACAAGTAAATGTAGTTTTGTTACATTTATTTGTCAATTTTTGCATCTTTGAGTTGACAATATCTGCTGCTGCGGCTTAGTACAGAGTAGAGGTCAATCTCTAGGAGAGTGCCAATATGTTAGTTTCGCGATCGACTGCTAAACAAGCTACGCCGGAAGAAACTCGGCAACTACAAAAGCTCCAAGTCCAAATCGAGCGAGCTGTTGCTAACGGCAAGATATCTAAGCAAGAAATGGAAGACATCAGAAGAGCGATTTGTGCTGACGGAAAAGTTACTGTTGAAGAACTGGAACTATACAGAATGTTGGTGACAGATAGGATTGTTTCTGGAGATGTGGAATACGAGTTTTGAGAAAAAAATCAACGGAGGGAAGGTATTTAAGGAATGAATGTTGAGGAAAGAAGAAACAAGGAAGAAGAAGTTAAATTGTTCTTCAAGAGTTTATTTACTGCTAGCTTAGGATGAGATTGGGCAATTTTTTGGAGCATCCCTTTTAGGAACTATACCCCACAATCATCGGGATGCTCGCAATTTTTTATTGGCGTTTTGAGATTATTTCAAGTGCAAGAATTTGTCTAATGCACTGACTGCAAGTGGTGGCCAGCGGCGGGTATTGGCAACCCAATCGAGGTCTTTGTAACGGGAGTCGAGGCCGATGGCTGCTACCCAATTGCTCTCAGCTTCGCCGCGATTTCCAGCTTCCCAAAGACAGGCGCTGAGGGCGGCTCTCATGTCGGCAAATTGGGGGTATCTGCGGACGATGTTTTTCATGTTGCGAATTGCTTCTTTGGTTTGCCCGTTTTGATAAAGTGCCAGGGCGTGGTTGGCGCGGGCAAAGGCGTATTCGGGGGCTAGTTCAAAGGCTTTGCTGTAGTCGGCAATTGCTTGTTCCCATTTTCCTAAACCTGCTTCGGCGTTGCCTCGGTTGTTATAGGCGGCTGGATCTTGGGAGTCTAATTCTAGTACATGATTGTAGTCGGCGATCGCCTCTTCCCAGCGTCCTAAACCTTCTAAGGCGGTGCCGCGGTTTAGGTAGGGATCGGGGGCGTCGGGTGCTAGTTCGATCGCTCTTTCGTAGTCGGTAATAGCGGCTTGTAGTTTGTTTTGGCTGACTCTAGAATTGCCTCGGTTGCTCCAAGCGGCCGCTTGTGAGGGAAATTTGTCAATGATTTGAGTCCAAAAAGTTTCAGCGGCGGGAAATTTGCCTTCATTTGTAGCTTCAAAAGCTTTTTGAACGAGTTCTCCCAATTCCTGTTGGGGATCGGCGATATCTGTTGGTTGTACTTGTGCGGCAACGGGGGCGATATTTCCCAACCATACTAATCCGGTTACAATTAATACTGTAAAAAATGTGAAAACTGAGCGAATCATCGTTGTTGGTCGTTTAAACTTTACTAAACATATTATTAACCGAATTGGCGAGCGTTGGTTAGAAGATGTTTGAAAAGTCTGGGCGACTTAAGTCGCAGCTACAGGGACAAAACCTGCCTCCGCAGGTTCTGGATTTTGTTTCGTCGGGATAGGCGGACTTTGGTTGGGTAGTTGGGGGTTTAACTGATATCATGTCCGATCGATTGACCATAATATCCCGGCCGGGGCGGGTTTTTGAGATTGTCAATTATTGGCAGATATTGGCAGGTTTACCCGCCCCTTGCAAGCTCCAAGTAGCGCCTGAGCAGTCCATCAAAATTGATGCAACCCTTCAGGCGTTCGCGAGCTGACGGGGTGACAACCTCGTCAAAAGCCCTACCTGTTGCGGATTTCGGCAAGTTGCGGTAAAAAAGATGGGGTAATTTTTGTCAACAAGGCCCATCTGTTAAATATGTTTCCTCAATTTTACCACATCCACCTGCAACACCAACTAAAAACGGACGTATACGTGACGCTTAAAATCTTGGTATATCTTTTGCAATGCCACAAACAAGTTAGTATTGAGTTGCTGGCTTCTTTGATGCCTTATCCCATTTTATTTGAGAGTCTTCGTTGCAGCATACAAAGATTTATTAAATTATCTTGCCTCGATATTAAAAACCTCTGGTTCCCTATTGTTCGATAATTTATAAAAACAAAATTTTCTCGCTCCCAGAGCCTTAAACTTACTGCTGTGATTTGGGTAGGAGTGATATTGCAGTTACTTCTGACACAGATACATTTAGCGGTAAATAAATTACCAAAGTTAGGAATCATTATGCCAAGTTGAGAGCAAATATCCAGCGAAAAGCCAGGAAAGGCTCGCGTTGCACTCGGCGTAGATGTCGAGAATTGTTGAAACGGTTGTCGGGCAAAAAAAAGCGCTTTCAGACTTTGGTAAATCACACTATCAGTCACCGTATCGTAACCAAGGCTAAGAACAAAAATCAAGTTGTCGCTTTGGAAGATTTGACGGGAATTAGGGAGCGCACAAATCACCAGCCACGCTCGAAAAAAGTGCGGAGACGATTCAATAACTGGGCATTCTTTCAGTTGCGCCAATTCCTAATCTACAAAGCTATAAAGCATAGCGTAAAGATTTTGTTTGGGGAGCCTAGCTAGATATACTAGCAAAATGTGCCACAAGTGCAATCATATTCACCCTGGACGGGGCGAATCTTATAGAACTGGTAAAAAGTTCGCTTGTGACCATTGTGGCTGGAAAGGTGATGCCGACTTAAACGGCAGTAAGAATATTGCTGCTATTGGGGCTTTCGTAAATAAGCCCGAAGGTTCGAGATTGTTTTGCAATGTGCAAGATTATTTCAGGGCGATTGAAAGCCCACACTGTGCCTGTACTCAGGGAGCGTGCTGGGTAATTTACCAGGCCCTGCTACAATCCACTTAGTCTCCCTTTAATTTTTGCCATAGACTTCCATGAGTGAAACCGTCCTAGAAGTTCGCAACCTGCGGGTTCAATTTCAATCTGCGGACGCAGGCGATGCGTCTGCAACCGTCAAAGCGGTTGACGGCATTTCGTTTGAGGTCAAGCGAGGGCAAACTCTGGGCATCGTGGGAGAGTCGGGTTCGGGAAAATCGGTAACATCCCTGGCTGTTATGGGTTTGCTGTCGAGTTCGTCAACGAAAATCGAGGGCGAAATTTGGTTTTCTCCGACAAAAGACGGCGCTAGCAATGGGCCTGTGAATCTGCTGGAAATGCCGGATAGGGAAAAACAAACATACCGGGGCAGCCAGATTGCGACGATTTTTCAAGAGCCGATGAGTTCGCTAAATCCTGTTTATACGATCGGATTTCAACTCACAGAAGCCATTTGTTTGCACCAACAGGTGTCGCAGACAGAAGCGCGGCGCCAAGCTGCTTCTCTGCTGCAAGAAGTGAAGCTGCTACCGGGCGACGATGAGCTCAGGCAGCGGTGTTTGGCTTTGCGGCAAGAAGCGGTTCGGGAGGACGATCGCGATTTGATGCAGCTCGTCAACGGCCAAAAACAAGCTATGCTCGATCGCTATCCCCACGAACTATCAGGCGGTCAAATCCAGCGCGTGATGATTGCAATGGCCATTTCTTGCAATCCAACTTTATTAATTGCTGATGAACCTACCACGGCTTTGGACGTAACCGTGCAGGCAACAATCTTAGCTTTGCTGCGCGAGTTGCGGGACTCTAGAGGCATGGCAATGATTTTTATTACCCACGATTTGGGCGTCATTGCTGAAATTGGCGATACGGTGGCGGTGATGTACCGAGGCAAGATTGTTGAGTGCGGTGCGATCGAACAAATTTTCAGCAATCCCCAACATCCTTACACAAAAGGTCTGTTAGCTTGCCGCCCAACTCTCGATCGGCAAAGGCGCCGTTTGCCGACAGTTTCCGATTTTATGGATGTCACCACAAATGCTAGCGGCGAATTAGTAATTGTCGAGAAAAATGCCGATTTAGACGGCGACAACAGTGGGGGAAATCCCGCTTTTGCAACCGGAAAACCGCCTCGGCTGCCGCATATTTCCGGCCCTTTGCTAGCTGTTGATAACTTGCGAGTCGGTTTTCCGGTGCAGGGAATGTTTGGCGAAACTAAACGCTTGTTTATGGCGGTAAACGATATTTCTTTTGAGGTTTACCCCGGCGAGACTTTGGGTTTGGTGGGCGAGTCTGGCTGCGGCAAATCTACTTTGGCGAGGGCTTTGCTGCAATTAATTCCGATCGCCAGCGGTAAAGTGTTTTTTGAAGGTCAAGAAATTACGCCTCCTGCCAGAAGTAGTTCGGCATCGCAGTGGATGGCTAATTACCGGATGAAAAAAGAGTACGATCGCAAATTGCGGTGGCTGCGGCGCGATCTGCAAATTATTTTTCAAGATCCTTTTAGTTCTCTCGATCCGCGCCTAAATGTTGGGGATGCGGTGATGGAACCGATGGTGATTCACCGCTTTGGTAAGAACCAGAAAGAACAGCGCGATCGCGCGGCTTATTTGTTGGAGAGAGTGGGTTTAAATCCCGATTTTATGCGGCGCTACCCTCACGAGTTTTCGGGTGGACAGAGACAGCGAATTTGTATTGCTAGAGCTTTGGCTTTGAATCCTAAGTTTATTATTTGCGATGAGTCGGTTTCGGCATTAGATGTGTCGGTGCAGGCGCAAGTTTTAAATTTGCTGAAGGAGTTGCAAACAGAGTTTGGACTGACTTATATTTTTATTTCTCACGATTTGAGCGTGGTCAAGTTTATGAGCGATCGCGCGATCGTGATGAACAAAGGTAAAATCGAAGAAATTGGCACTGCCGAGCGCATTTACCGCCAACCGCAACAAGCTTACACGCGGCAACTCATAGCTTCTATTCCAGCGGGGAATTTGGAGCGAATTCGGCAACAGCAACTAGGTCGCCAAGCTGCTTGGCCCCCATCGCCTGCGGATGAATCAGAACAAAATTGATATCTAGTGTTTTAAACTCGTATCAATTACCAATTGCCCGTTACCAATTACTAATTAGCCATTACGGGCGAACATCTCCTGCAAGGAAAAACTGCTATGAAGGTTTTTTTCTTTTTATCTTCACAAATCAGCAGTTTATATTTATTTTAACTTCATAATTTATGCTCAGATTCAACCTGTTTGAACTTGACTAATATTCCGGGCTGTTTAACCCACAGCCAGGGCGCTAAACGCAGTATTTTTCTACATCAAACCAAGTTATTTCTACAGGCCAAAAGTGCGGTATAACAGGCTACTATAAGGCGGTAAGCAGATTCAGGCGCAGCCTAGATAATTAGGGTTTGCGTCTAGGACTAGCTAAATTAGGCCAAATGTCCAATGACTAACAACAATATATCGCGTAGTATTATAAGTAAACTCTCTCTCTGAGTCGCAAAAATTAGCAAATGCGTACCCCAGCTAAAAAGAGATTGGTGGCTACTTCCGTAAATACACTTAATTATCTCCTCGTTTTGGGTACATTTACCCAATGATCCAATATTAGAGCTCGCAAAGTAGGAAATATTTATAATATTTAAACATCTTTATTGTAATTTTTAAATCAGCACAACTCAAAGTAACTATAGAGTAAAAGAATGAAACATTCAGTTCAAGTAGGAGAATCCAAAAGCACTAAATTGGTGAAATTCCTGCAATTGTTGTGGACAAAAATTATGGCAGCAGTCACCACAATACAAAAAGCAGAATCTAGAAAGCATTCTGAAAAAAAAATCAGCGTAGCGACGATCGCCCCTGGGAGTTTATTCTCAATTTTGATAATTGTACTGCTGGTGTTAAACGGGTGGCTCGTAGCTGGCAGCGGCGATAATTTCTATGCCCGCCAACTCGCCCTGGGATTTTTGGCAATAGCAAATATTGTCTTTTGGGCGGTATCGGCGGGTTCAAAAGCTTCTGCTGTCGCAGCCCAAAACGATCGCCCATCCAGCGAACCCAACGGGGGCGATCGCTTTTTTAGTCTCTCGCTAGATATGCTGTGCGTCATTAGTTTTGACGGTTATATAACACTCATCAACCCAGCAGCAGAAAAAATCCTCGGCTATTCCCCAGGAGAAATGATTGGCAAACTCTTCATTGAATTCGTGCATCCAGACGATCGCGAAACTGCTTTAAAAGAAGCTGAAAGTGTTGCTACGGGGAATAATACCGTTGGGTTTGAAAACCGCTGGCGCCGTCGCAACGGTTCTTACAAGTGGATAGCCTGGACTGCTACGGGTTTCTGCGACGAAGAATTGATCTATGGTGTCGGGCGCGACATTACCGCTCAAGAACAAGCAGAAGCAGCGCTGCAAGAAAGCCAGCGTTTTCTCGAACAAATTGCCAATGCTACTCCGAATATTCTCTATGTCTACGACGAGATCGAGCAGCGAAATGTGTACAACAACCGCGAAATCAATGTCGCGCTGGGCTATACCGTAGAAGAAGTTCAAAAAATGGGCAGCAGTCTGTTGCCTACCATTATCCACTCTGATGATTTAGCTAAATTTCCAGAATATTTGCAGCAATTGGAAACTGCTCCCGACGGCGAAGTTGGTGAGTACGAATACCGGGTGCGCGACAAAAATGGCTGTTGGCGCTGGCTAGTCAGCCGGGAAATTGTATTTAGCAGAACAGAGGAGGGAAAAATTAAGCAGCGTCTCGGTTCTGCTACGGACATTACAGAGCGAAAAATAGCAGAACAAGCTTTAGCAGAACAATTGAAACTTTCTTTATTCACAGCAGATGTGGGAATTGTTCTAACTCAAAATCAGGGTTTGCGTAGAACTTTGCAATATTGCGCCGATGCAGTTGTGCGCCATTTGGATGTTGCCTTTGCTCGGATTTGGACGTTGAATGAAGACGGAAATGTATTGCAACTGCAAGCAAGCGCGGGGATATATACTCATATTGACGGCGCTCACAGCCGCATTGCTGTCGGCGAGTTCAAGATTGGTTTAATCGCCCTGGAGCGACAACCTCACATCACTAATTCTGTGAAAGAAGATCCCCGAATCCAGGACAAAAAATGGGCCTCACGACAAGGAATGGTGGCTTTTGCTGGATATCCGCTAATTGTTGACAATCAGTTGCTGGGAGTAATAGCGATGTTTGCTCGCCAGGAGTTGAACGAATCAACGCTGATTGCTTTGGCATCAAGTGCCGATACGATCGCCCTGGGAATTAAGCGCAAACAAACAGAAGAAGCTCTCGCCAGACAACAGCAAACTTTGAGGGCAATTATTGACAACGCTCCGATCTGGGTATGGCTGACAAATGCTAGCGGGCGGATGTTATTAATTAACAAAACTTTCTGCGAAGATGTGGCTATACCTGAATCAAGATTTTTAGCAGCATCTCACTATTCCGAAGTTTTGGGATTAGAAGCATCTGCTAACTGCATGGCATCTGACGCGCAAGCGTGGAGCCAAGATATTCCCTGTTATGCTGAAGAAGTGCTGCAGCTTGCTGATGGTAAAGAACATTATTTGGAGACAATCAAAACTAAGGTTAAAGATGATTCTGGTAACGCGATCGGCTTAATTGGTTTGGGTTTGGACGTTACAAAACAAAAAGAAGCTCAAAGACAGTTGCAAAAGTCGGAAGCGAGATTCCGCAAATTAGCTGAGCAGGAAGCGCTGCTGAACCAGCTAGCTAGCAATATCCGCCAATCTCTGGATTTAGATACTATTTTGGCGACAACTGTGCAGCAAATTCGCGAGTTGCTCCTGCTCGATCGCTGTCAGTTTATCTGGTATTTACCCGACGCTTCGCCACCGGTTTGGGATGTGAGATACGAGGCAAAGAATGCCGATTTGCCCTCGCGTTTGGGTTTATATCCTGTCGAGCCAACTGCTTCTATCGGTGAGCGGATTGCCAATTTGGAAATAATTCGGATCGACGATGTTGAGGCATTAACCGATCCAGCCGAACGGGAATTTTTAATGTCTGTAGGGCTCAATTCTCTGCTGGACATTCCCCTTCAAACACAGTCGGGTCAAATTGGCACGCTCCTCTGCGGTGCTTGCAGCGGGGTGCGGCTGTGGAGAGACGAAGAAGTGGAACTGTTAATGGCAGTAGGAACTCAATTGGCGATCGCCATTAATCAAGCCGAACTTTACGAAAAATCTCGCCTCGCCGCCGCCGAATCAAAAGCAGCAGCAATGCAGCAAAAATTGCTCAACCAGCTAGGCAGTCAAATCCGCGCTTCTCTAGATTTAGATACTATCTTGGCAACAACTGTGCGGCAAATTCGCGACTTGCTGCAACTCGATCGCTGTCTGTTTATGTGGTATACGCCCGAGGCCGAGACGCCCGCTTGGGATGTCGTCCACGAAGCTAAAAATGATGACTTGCTCTCGCTTTTGGGTTATTACCCTGCTGAGGTAACGGGGACACTGGCGCAAAAGATAGCTAATTTGGAAATCTATCAAATAGATGATGTTGCAACTTTTAGCGATCCAGTAGAAAGGGAATTCTTTTTGCAGGTGGGTTACAAGTCTGTCTTGGATTTGCCGGTTAAGAGTGCAGGGGGTTTAACTGGAGTTGTTGGCTGCACTTCTTGCCGCGAGGTGCACAGGTGGACAAAAGACGAAGTGGAGTTGCTATCGGCAATTTGCGATCAATTGTCGATCGCCATCAGTCAATCTGAACTTTACACTAAAAGCGTCGATTCAGCTCGGATAGCGCAAGAACAAGCTGCAAAACTCGAAGTAACTCTGTGCGAACTTAAGCTTGCTCAAACCCAGCTCATTCAAGCAGAAAAAATGTCAAGTCTCGGTCAGATGGTAGCAGGAATCGCCCACGAAATCAATAACCCGGTCACATTTATTTTCGGCAATCTTACCTACACAGAAGAATACGCCAGAAACCTGATGAAACTGGTGCAAATGTATCGAGATGAATACCCGGAACCTTCTCCAGCGATTCAGGAGGAAATAGAAGTTTTAGAGCTGGATTTTGTGCTAGACGACTTGCCGAAAATGCTGTCTTCTATGCAGGTGGGAGCCACTCGCATCCGGGATATCGTGCGAAGTTTGCGAAATTTCTCTCGCCTCGATGAATCTGACATGAAAAAAGTTAACATTCACGAAGGCATCGACAGCACATTGATGATTTTAGAACACCGTCTGAAAGTTCAGCCGGATCGCCCAGCAATTCAACTTGTTAAAGAATACGGGCAATTGCCACGGGTGGAGTGCTACGCCGGACTATTGAATCAGGTGTTTATGAATATTATTGCTAACGCTATTGACGTGTTACAAGAACCGCTCGAAAATCCGGGAATTATCCGCATTCGTACAGAGGTAGAAGGTACTCTCGCTGTGATTAGAATTTCTGATAACGGTGCAGGGATGACAGAGCAAGTCAAGCAACGGATATTTGACCCGTTCTATACTACCAAACGGATCGGTTCAGGAACGGGGATGGGTTTAGCGATTTCCCATTCAATTATTGTAGAAAAACATAAAGGTGAAATTAAGTGTTTCTCTGTGGTAGGGAAAGGTACTGAATTTATAATCGAGATTCCGATTAAAAGAACAGAAAATTAAATTGGTTTTTCGGCCAAAATACTAAGGTGCATCACTTGGAAAGACCTGATTTTTTTGTACTAACCTTAAGACAGACGCACCCTACAGGCTACACACAGATAAAAGTTATTTTACCAGAAATTTGTCTGCTGCGTATTGCCCACCCTCCAACTAAAATTGATATGATATTAAAAATCTAAAATCTAAAATCTAAAATCTAAAATCTAAAATCTAAAATCTAAAGACGCACCCTACAGGCTACACACAGAGAAAAGTTATTTTACCAGAAATTTGTCTGCTGCGTATTGCGCCGCCTACAAGGAAAATTGATATGATATTAAAAATCTAAAATCTAAAATCTAAAATCTAAAATGGCCTTACCTCCCGGCAGTTTCGGTTTACCCCTAATTGGCGATACCATCAACTTTTTGCAAGATGCCCAATTCGCGAAAAAACGCCAGCAGCAGTACGGAAATATTTTCAAAACCAGCATTTTCGGACAGCCTACAGTTTTCATGTGCGGCCAAGAGGCTAATTTGTTTGTTTTAAGCAATGAAAACCAATATTTTGTTGTGACTTGGCCTCCCAGCACGAGAGCGCTTTTAGGGCCGCTTTCCTTGGCCCTGCAAACGGGTGCTAACCACCAAAATCGGCGCAAGTTGCTGTACCAAGCGTTTCAGCCGCGAGCGCTGGCTGGCTACATCGGCGGGATGGAAGATATCACTCAGCGCTATTTGGAAAAATGGGCCAAAATGGAAACGCTGACTTGGTATCCCGAACTGAGAAATTATACTTTTGATGTTGCGGGGAAGTTGTTAGTAGGGATTGATAATGGTTCGGAAACGGCGCTAGGACATTATTTTGAAACCTTCTCTGATGGTTTATTTTCTATTCCTTTAGATGTACCTTGGACTAAGTTTGGCAAAGCTAAAAATGGCAGAAAGCTGCTGTTGGCAGAACTTGAAAAGATTATTCGCGATCGCCAGCAAGGAACCCCTAGTGACAATGATGCTGTGAGTTTGCTGATTTCGGCTCGCGATGACGAGGGAAATAGTTTGAGTTTGGATGAGTTAAAAGATCAAGTGCTGTTGCTGCTGTTTGCGGGACACGAAACTTTAACTTCGGCGATCGCCTCTTTTTGTCTTCTCCTAGCTCAACATCCCGATGTGATGGCAAAAGTCCGCACCGAACAGCAGCAGTTCCCCGCTACGGAACCCCTAACCTTGGAACAACTCAAACAAATGACCTATTTAGAACAGGTGCTCCAAGAAGTGCTGCGTTTAGTTCCACCAGTGGGAGGTATTTTTCGGACAGTCATTAATGCTTGTGAGTTCGGCGGCTATGAAATTCCCAAGGGCTGGACTGTGCTTTCTCAGATAAATCAAACCCATCAGGATAGTCAACTTTATCCTGAACCCGATCGCTTCGATCCCGATCGATTTAACTCCGAGCGATCGGCAAAACCGTTCAGTTACGTGCCATTTGGTGGCGGTTTGCGAGAATGTTTGGGCAAAGAATTTGCTCGGTTAGAGATGAAGTTGTTTGCAGCAAAGATTGTTCGGGAGTTTGAATGGGAGCTTTTACCCGATCAAGATTTGAATTTAATCCGAGTACCGACTCCCCATCCCCGCGACGGTTTGCGAGTGAAATTTCGGCGAAACTATTCTTAAGAACAGGCAAGATGCCTGTTCCACAATCGGGTAAATTTTCTTGTGGGGGGTTGCTCTGAGCAACGCCCTGAAAGCCACAAGATGCCTGTTCCATAATCGGGTGAATTTTCTTGTGGGGAGTAGGGGTTGGGCTTCTAGCCCGCCCTGAAAGCCTTATTGAGAATGGTGCAACATTTCAGTTGAGATTGATATCTTGCACCATTCTCAATAAGCTTTTTATGAACAGGCTTTTCGGCCTGTTCCACAAAGAGTGAATTTTCTTGTGGAACAGGCCGAAAAGCCTGTTCTTGATAATGGTGCAATATCTCAGTCTCAATCAACATCCAATTGCATCGGCCCCAAATACTTAGTTAAATAAGGAGAAAAAACCTCATAAATCAGAGTCAATGGCTTCCCGTGATGCCAAAACAAATAGTGTCGGCCCCAAAAAGGCCCCGACTGTTCAAAAGCTGACTCCAAAGCCACCGAATTACCGCAATAAATGCCCTGCACATCGCGATACAATTCTGTCCGCAGCCTCGCTAAACTGGCCCAAATTGGCAAAGATTTATTTTGTAAATATTCGTCTACATGACTCGCTTCCCACCAAGAAGTCGCATAGGCCAAGCGCTGTCCCGAAGCAGTCCGCAGCCACACTTGGCGGCGCAGGCGCGGCCCCGGAACGGCGACAATTTGCTGGGGCGCGCCGTCTGCGTCTTCACCGACTAAGGACATATCGATCACATCTACTTCTGTTGGTTCCCCTGTCAGCAGTTGCAGGTGACGAGTGGGGGAACCGTCGCCCAAGAGCAGTATTTGCCATGCCGGTGCTAGCTGGGTGTGGGGTAAACCCTTCTGTACTGCGTCTTCTGCTCCTTGCCACAGGGGGTTGAGAGCGTGCCAGGTGCGGCTGTTTTTGGGTGTGAATGTTGCAGTCAAGGGTCTTTACAAAACTTAATTTTTTGTTTATTATAACGCTTCTTAAATTATCCACTCAAAAATCAAAAATTGATCGACCGAGGACGATCGCCCATAGGATATCCGGTTAAATAGTTATAATACTTCTGTTCGGGATTTTTCTTCTTCCTTCTTCCTTCTTCCTTCTTCCTTCTTCCTTCTTCCTTCTTCCTCCTTCCTTCTTCCTTCTTCCTTCTTCCTTCTTCCTTCTTCCTTCTTCCTTCTTCCTTCTTCCTTCTTCCTTCTTCCTTCCGCTATATGTTAAGAATAACCGAAATAAAACTCCCCCTCGATCATCCTCAAGATGCGATCGCCAGTGCCATTCTCAAAAAGCTGCAAATTCCCCCCGAAGAATTGCTCAGCTATTCCATCTTCAAGCGCAGCTACGATGCTCGTAAAAAAGCAGAAATCCTCCTTGTCTATATTGTGGACGTAGAGACGACACAGGAAAAGCAACTTTTGGCGCGCTTCAAAAAAGATCCTCATGTGATGGTGACACCCGACATTAATTATCGCTATGTAGCCAAAGCCCCCAGCAATTTGACGATTCGCCCCCTTGTGATTGGTACAGGGCCGTGCGGGATGTTTGCAGGTCTGATGCTGGCACAAATGGGGTTTCGTCCTATCCTTTTAGAACGCGGAAAAGCAGTGCGCGATCGCACGGTTGATACCTTTGGATTTTGGAAGAAAAAAGCAGAATTCAACCCAGAATCTAACGCCCAGTTTGGCGAAGGTGGCGCGGGTACTTTTTCCGATGGCAAACTCTACAGCCAAGTTAAAGATCCTCAGCATTATGGGCGGAAGGTGTTGATGGAACTTGTGAATGCAGGAGCTTCACCAGAAATTTTATATATTAATAAGCCGCATATTGGTACGTTCAAACTGGTGGGAATTGTCCAAAGCCTTCGCGCCCAAATTGAAGCATTAGGCGGAGAAATTCGGTTTCAAAGTCGTGTAGAAGATATCCACATCGAAAATGGAAAAGTGCAGGGACTTACCCTCGCCAGTGGAGAATATATTGCTAGTAATTATATAGTTCTGGCGGTGGGACACAGCGCCCGCGATACTTTTGAAATGTTGTTTTCGCGCGGGGTTTACATCGAGGCCAAACCTTTTTCTATTGGTTTTCGGGTGGAACATCCCCAAACTATCATCGATCGCTGTCGTTTTGGCGATCGCGCGGGCCATAAGCTTTTGGGTGCCGCCGATTACAAACTGGTTCACCATTGCCAAAACGGCCGTTCTGTGTACAGTTTCTGTATGTGTCCCGGTGGTTTGGTAGTGGCTGCTGCGTCAGAACCGGGGCGACTTGTCACTAATGGGATGAGTCAATATTCTCGCAATGAACGCAATGCTAACAGCGGAATTGTTGTCGGTATCACGCCGGAGGATTATCCGGGTCATCCCTTAGCCGGAATTGAGTTTCAGCGTCGCCTAGAAGAGCGGGCATTTGAGTTAGGAGGTGGCACTTATAACGCCCCTGGGCAGCTTGTGGGGGATTTTTTGGCGAATCGCCCTTCCACGGCGCTAGGCAGTGTGCAGCCGTCTTATACGCCGGGAGTTGTGATGACTGATTTGAGCGAAAGTTTGCCCGATTATGCGATCGCAGCTATCCGCGAAGCACTTCCGGCTTTTGACAAACAGATTAAAGGATTTGCGATGGATGATGCGGTTTTGACTGGGGTGGAAACGCGCACTTCTTCACCAATTCGGATTAAACGCAAGGAAGATTATCAGAGTTTGAATACAGAAGGTCTTTATCCTGCTGGGGAAGGTGCAGGATATGCGGGTGGAATCCTGTCGGCGGGGATTGATGGGATTAAGGTGGCGGAGGCGGTTGCTTTGAGCATCTTGCAATCTTCAAACCACAAAATTTGAGGCGGATCAACCAACTGCAAATTCGGTGTATTGTCGGACATGAGGTGCATGATACGCCAGCACAATTTCCTGGGATGGGACACCTCGTGCTACTAACTGATCGGCGATCGCTTCTTCAGTCCCGTCATGCTGCACCCAAATTTTCCCATCTTTAATATCTACATGAATCACACAGCCATAAATCCGAGTGCTACCGTTTTTCCAACCCACATTTACAAGTTGATAGCGATCCTTTACCAGATCGAAAATCGTCTCGCTGGAAACTGGATCGCTAGGCGATCGTCGCTGGGCTCGCTCAGTTAGCAATTCCTGAATATATTGACGATACAAACTTACTTTATCCATTGAGAAATCTCCTCTTTTTCGGTATCGTAAACTAAAAGCGGAATTTGATTGCGTTCAATCACCCTTTGAATAAAGGAGTATTTGAAAAATCTTTTGTAAATATCTAATGGAATTGCCAAGTAAAGAGTTCTATCGGGATCGTCATATTCTAATGCAATCCGATAGTTAATAAATTGTCCCACTGCGGTATGAAATTCAGAAATCGTCGATGGTGCCAAAAACGTTTTGATTTCAACCGCAATTTTTTCATTATCCTTTGTCGCTGCTAATAACTGTTCTGCACCCAGATCGATATAAAAATCAACAAATCCCAGATCGATATGATAAGGATCATGAGTAATTGTCCAATCCTGATTTTGGAGGGCAGTCTTGACGAGTTCATGAAACTTATCTTTAGCTGGCATATTTAAACGATGGCTAAGCCCGATCGAATTTCCGTATCGGTATACTCCGGCGTCCAGCCTTCTGTGGTGGTAAAATAGCGCACCGCTTTAATTTTCCGGGCTGCTGTCAAATAAAACCAGTGTTCTGTATTCGCGGGCACGTTGATAAATTCTTCCGGCTGCACTGTGAGTTCGACTTGGCTGCCGTCGGGCCGCACGAAGCCGAAAATGCCCTCGCCTGCTACGATATAGCGGACTTCATCATCGGCGTGGATGTGGCACTTGTTGAATTTGGACAGCATGGTGTCGAGGTTGGGAATGTCGGGGTGCAGTACGATTAAGTCGCGATCCTGATAGCCTGCACTTTCCGACAACTGTTGAAAGTAGCCGTCGAGGGCTTGCAACACTTGCTCTTTTTGATTGTCGTCAAGAGCATCTTTAGCTAACAAATTTTGAATTTCAGCGCTGCCACCCACGGGCCAGCGGTTGAGTTGAATGTTTAAGGGCGCGAGTTCACGCGCAATGTCGCTTTGTTGAGTGTAGGTTGTACCGTTTTCGAGTTGCAGGATAGCCATTTTTGCACGTTCCAATTTTTGGGTGAGGCGATACACTGGCACTGTGAAAGATGTTTGTCGATCGCGCCTGTACCAGAATCACAATTTTAACGCTAATTTGAACAGGACTTACAGGGAAGCCCAGAAACCGGGTTTTTTTTACGCAATACTTCGTTACACACCGTAAATTCGGTAAAAAACCCGGTTTCTTTGTCGGAGTGGGTCCAGGACTGATGAACAGTTCAATATTTGTCGCGATAATATTATAAGTCAGGCGCCAGCTAGCACCAGCAGCGATGGCATTACTGATATCTTAAATGTAACTTTTGCAACAACTATGCCTACTTATACGGGAATTTCTAGCGAAGCATTTCAGCATCCCCTCGATCGCCAAGCTGAGGAAGCGTTACGCAGCGTGCCTGGATTTGACTTAATTGCCAGCAAATTTGTAGAATTTATCTACGAACGACCGCAATTCGTTTACCTAATGGGAAATAGCATTCAAGTCGGGCCCCGCCAATATGCCAGCATTTATCATATATTTCGCGAGTGCGTGCAGGCTTTAGATGTTTTTCCCGAACCGGGTTTGTTTGTTTCTCAGAACCCCTCAGTTAACAGCTATGCCCTAGGAAAAAACCAGCCTTATGTAGTATTAAACACTGGTCTTTTAGACTTGTTGGACGAGGCGGAACTGCGGGTAGTCTTGGCTCACGAGTTGGGACACATTAAATGCGGTCATCCAACTTTAAATCAAATGGCGATGTGGGCGATGAGCGTGGCATCGACAATTGGGGAGATGACTTTCGGGCTGGGAAATATGGTCGGTAGCGGTTTAATTTTCGCTTTTTACGAGTGGCGCCGCAAGGCGGAATTATCGGCAGACCGGGCGGCTTTGTTGGTAACGGATGACTTAAACAGTGTGATGAAGACGATGATGAAACTTGCGGGAGTTAGCAGTAAATATGCTGACCAATGCAGTTTGCAAGAATTTATCCGCCAGTCTGACAACTATCAAGAGCTCGATCGAGACAATCTCAACCAAGTGTATAAATTTTTACTTTACAACGGCGGCCAGGGCGTGATGCTGAGTCACCCTTTCCCCGTCGAACGGCTGAGGTATTTGCGAGACTGGGCAAGTTCCGAGGAATACCGCCAAATTAAGTTGGGGAACTACAAGCGGGCTGTAGCTGAGGGTGCGGTTGATGTGAAGTCGCAAACGCCTAACAGCGAGACGGAGGCTTTGCGCCGTCAGATTGAAGAGTTGCAGCGGGAGATCGATCGGCAAAAATCAAAGCGAAACTAAGTTTCCTCGTCCCCAGGCTGAGCCTGGGGATGCAGATCCAGAGGCTCTGCCTCTTCTTCGCCAGGAGCAGCGAGGCAGAGCCTCTGGATCTCGGTTCCCAGGCAGAGCCTAGGAACCAGCTAACCAGCTAAACCAGCTAAATGTTTTGTTGAAGATTTACCGGATTTGAGGGAGGGGGAAACGTAAAAGGAAGGTAAACCAGTGAGAGACTTGCTCGCAACTGGCCTCCAATCTAAAAACTGTCCCCTCGTTTCGGAAATCTGTTTCTAAGGAGGTGTAGTTTAAATCAAGAGAAGCTTATAAATCAACGGGGCTAAAAAAAATGAATATTGATAACGCAATGAATACTAACAAGCCAACTTCTAATTTTTTCGGCAATGTGGGAAAAGTCGCGATCGCCCTGACTC
Source organism: Microcoleus sp. B4-C1 (assembly GCF_036705285.1). NCBI lineage: Bacteria > Bacillati > Cyanobacteriota > Cyanophyceae > Oscillatoriales > Microcoleaceae > Microcoleus > Microcoleus sp. B4-C1. The sequence goes on from NZ_JAUBUC010000039.1 coordinate 33,545, forward strand.
TGCTAGCCGCCGGCATGGCATTTACAAATCCTGGGAGAGATCAATACCTAACTTATGCTTCCGGCGTACTCCAAAACGAGTTGGAAAACACTGTGTGCAAAGATTCTCGCGTGCCGAAAGCTTTGGGCGGCATTACAGATACTTTGATCGGCAGTTGCAAGAATTTGCTGACTTCGCAGCGGGGCACGATCGAAAGCTTGCTCGACAATACAACGCAGCGTCAGAATTTAGGCGTTGTCAGCATTTATACAACTGAACTGGGCAAAAAAAGCTATCAAACGGTTGGAGCTTTTGGTAATTTTGTGACGCTGCCACCTAGTTCTGAAAATGCTCAAAAGTAGAGTCAAATTAAGTTCAATTGCCGAAACCGGGTTTTTTAGAAAGCCCGGTTTTTGCTTAGGTAATTCTCTATCAGTAAATCTCAATAAATTCGGAGAGCGCAGCACATATTTTTAATGAGCCACGCTATTAGAGGCAAAATATTAAGTTTTCTTAAAGAAGAAAAGTTAGTGTCCCACTTAATATTAACATTAACGCTATAAAGTTTGATGTTTAACAAATAAGCAGATGGCAATGCAATTAAGTAAGGGTGAGAGATTTAATATCTCTAAAGAAGCGCCCGGTTTAAAAAAAATGGCGATCGCCCTCGGTTGGCAGGTGACAGAGGCAGGACAAAGCTACGATATTGATGTCTCTGCGTTTATGCTAGGTGCTGACGGCAAAATACCTAACGATAAATATTTGATCTTTTACAATAATTTGCAATCCTTTGACAGTTCGGTACTGCAATCGATTCCTGACAAAAACAACCGAAGTCAAGAAAATAAGACTATTTACGGCGTTATCTTAGAAAGAGTTAATCCTGAAATTGAGGAAATAACTTTTGTTGTGACTATTCACGAAGCAGATAAAATTAATGCAAATTTTAGCAATATCAAAAATGCTTTTATCAAAGTTTCCAATTTGGATACAAAAAGCGAACTTGTTCGGTATGAATTAAAAGAGAATTTTTCGCGAGAGACTGCTGTAGAATTTGGTCGTTTGTATAGAAAGAATGGAGAGTGGAGATTTCAGGCTGTAGGAGCAGGATATCAGGCAGGATTGCAGAGTTTTGTTGACAAGTATTGCAGCTAAAACATTAATAATATTTCTCCCATTACTCACGACTTGGCAGCGGGAACGACCGATGATTGGCCGTTTCCGGCTGGGGAGTGGGAGGTGGAGTCAGAACCGGAAGCGGAACAGTCTCGTCTGGAGCTTTTGGTAAATTTGTTACCTTGTTACCTAGTTCTGAAAATGCTCAAAAGTAGGGTCAAATTAAGTTCAATTGTAGAAACCGGTTGGGGCAGAAAGCCCGGTTTTCACTTAGGTAATTCTCTGTAAGTAAATCTCAATAAATTCAGATACAGGCAGCAGATATTTTTAATCAAGCCCGCGATTAGAGAAACTCTGTTAAATTTCATTAATTAAAAAACTTATTGTGCCACTTAACATTAAAATTAGGAGTATAAAATTTTAGGCTTAACAAATAAGCAGATGGTAATGCAATTAAGTAAGGGTGAGAGATTTAATCTTTCTAAAGACGCGCCCGGTTTAAAAAAAATGGCGATCGCCCTCGGTTGGCAGGTGACAGAGGCAGGACAAAGCTACGAGATTGATGTCTCTGCGTTTATGCTAGGTGCTGACGGCAAACTACCTAACGATAAATATTTTATCTTTTACAATAATCTGCAATCCTGTGACGGTTCGGTACTGCAATCGATTCCTGATAAAAACAACCGAGGTCAAGAGAATAAGAGTATTTACGGCGTTATTTTAGAGAAAATCAATCCTGAAATTGAGGAAATAACTTTTGCTGTCACTATTCACGAAGCAGATAAAATCAAGGCAAATTTTAGCAATATCAAAAATGCTTTTATCAAAATTACCAATTTGGATACGGGAAGCGAACTGGTTCGCTATGAATTAAAAGAGAATTTTTCGCGAGAGACTGCTGTAGAATTTGGTCGTTTGTATAAAAAGAATGGACAGTGGAGATTTCAGGCGGTAGGACAAGGATATGAGGCAGGATTGCAGAGTTTTGTTGACAAGTATCACAGCGGAAATAGCAATAATATTGCTCCCATTAGTAGGGAGTTGACAGCGGGAACAGCAGCAGATGATTTGCAGTTGCCTGCTTGGGATTTGGAGGTGGATTCAGAACCGGAAGCGGAACAGTCTCGTCAGACTCGAAGGGTACAGCCATCACGAATTAACAATCAAGTTAATAATAATTCGCGAAGCCGCAAAATACCCGCAGCTTTATTAGCAGGTTTAGGGGTTTTGGTGTTGGGAACAAGTGTAGGGACGATCGCCTTTATGCGATCGGCAAATGAAACGCTGAACCAAGCGAAAATACTGGCACTTGACACGCAGAATGCAGGAAAAGCCACCGATGTCAATTTGCTCAGAAGTTTGGATAAACGACTTAAAGAAACGATCGCCAATTTAGAGAAAATTCCTAACTTCCCCGGCTTTGGGTATCAGCAAGCTAGAGCAGATTTGCTGCAACTGCGCCCGATTTTGGTTCCAATAGCCCAAAACTTACAGGCGGCAGAAAGTCTAGCAACGGCTCAAAATTTGGCGATGGAAGCTGCTGTGGTTGTGCAAAAACCGCCTCATCCGATGGAAGTTTGGCAGCAGTCGCAAAGTAAATGGCAACAGGCGATCGCACTTTTAGAAGCGATAGATTCACGTACACCGGTTTATAATCTAGCTCAAAATAAGTTATCTAATTACCGAGCCAATCACGCTGTGATCAGTCAAAGAGTTGCGATCGCTCAAAAAGCTGCAAATTTCAGCAACCAAGGTTCTTTGAAAGTTCAAAAGGGAGATGTTCCGGGGGCGATCGCCAATTTTACTCAAGCTTTAGCGCTGAATCCGAACATACCTCAAGCTTACCTCGGATTGGGAATTGCTACTGGCCAACAGGGAAACAAGCAGCAGGCAATTTACAATTACGATCGAGCGCTGCAATTTAATCCTAACTTGGCAGAAGCTTATTTCGGTCGCGGTCAAGCATACTATGAATTGGGAAACAAGCAAAAGGCGATCGGGGATTATGAAGAAGCTATTCGCGTTAATCCTAATTATGGTTTGGCTTATTTGGAACGAGGTGCTATTCGCTGTATGTTGGGAACAAAATCGCCAGCAGTAGCAGACTTTCAACAAGCGGGAGAACTTTTCTTAAAGCAGGGAGACGGCAAGAATTACCAATTAGCACAAAGCTTTATTAATGATTGTCAAGAACCGAGTGCAGAGGCTGCAATCTGCGATTATCGAAGGAACATAGATTCCTTCGGCAGACCCTGCGGTCGCTCTGTTAATGTTCCGATTATAATTAGAAGAAAATCCGCGACTGCTACCTCAAACTCTGAGTCTACTGCTGTTAAAAGCAATAGCAGCGTTGAAAAAATCTCGCCTGCATATTCTGATAGCAGCAGCACAAGAACTCGCAGCAGGAGAAGAAGTAAAAGGTAAACGGCTGTTGCATTAGTTAATAGATGACAAAATTTGCTGGTAAGCATCGATAGTTTGTTGGGCGATCGCCTCCCAGTTATAATGCTTTTTGGCATACTCTTGGCCGTTCAATCCCCGCCGTTGACGCTCCTGTGGATTGAGAAGTGCTGATTTGATTGAATTGGCGATCGCCCCTATTTCCAAAGGTTCTACCCAGCCAGCTTCTGCTTGCTGTATGTCTTCCGCAATATGTATGCGATCGGAAATGGCGACAGGTACACCCGCAGCCATCGCTTCGGCTACAGCAATGCCAAAGTTTTCGTAATAAGAAGGCAATACAAATAAGTCGGCTTTTGTCAATAGTTCAACTTTTAAATCACCGCTCACAAAGCCAGTTATTGTTGTGTATTTTGCTAAGCTTGAATTCTGAATTTGTACTTTAATTTGTGTTTCATACTCAGCATCTTGGGGATTTGAACCAGCTAAAATAAAGTGAAACTCTATGCCCAATGCCAAAATACTTTCTAAGGCTGGAATTAACAAATCAAGCCCTTTTTTAGGTTCAATTCGCGACATAAATAAGATAATTGGCACTTCAGATTCCCGCAATCTCTTAGGAAACAAACCTGCTGTCACCCCCAATGGAATCACCAAATCCCGTGGCACAGGCATCTTGCCTGTGGAGTCCAAATCCCGTGGCACAGGCATCTTGCCTGTGAAATCCAAATCCCGTGGCACAGGCATCTTGCCTGTGAAGTCCAAATCCCGTGGCACAGGCAAGATGCCTGTGAAGTCCAAATCCCGTGGCACAGGCATCTTGCCTGTGAAGTCCAAATCCCGTGGCACAGGCATCTTGCCTGTGCTACCCAAACCAAATCTTTCTGAGATTTTAGCCTCTTCTTTACTTGTGAAATGAATTGCAGCAGCACCTGCTAAATTAGGGCGTTCTAAAAGCGTGGCATAAATCTGTTTCAAGCGCTTTTTTTTCTGCAAATCGGCAGGGTCAAGCATACCGCAGGGACGCATAATATATGGCAAATGATGATATCTTGCAATTGTAGCCGCGAGGGTAGTTACTGGTGAGAAAAGAGCGTGAATGTGAGCCAAGTCAAACTGTCGCGCGTTTTCATTTAACCACTGCAATAACGAGAGAGAAAACTTATATCTACGAAACGGAGAACAGCGGAAATAAATAATTTGATAACCGCTTTGTTTTATTGGTTGATTTAAAGGAACATCTAAAGGAAGTTGACCGATATCTCCGTTAGAATCTGTGGTGATAATTGTGACATCGATGCCTTGGGAAGCGAGGGCCGCAGAAAGTCCGAGTACCATTTGACTCGGCCCGCCGTAGACGAGGGAAATTGAGGGGATAATTTGGAGAATTCGCATGGTTAGCACTTGGTGTTAGCTGAGGTAGCTGGTTGTGTTATTATAGAAAGAATTGCAAAATTTGCACGTTATACTAATTTAGGCGATCGGAGGCAAGTTATGCTGATTGGATTCAGCGTCGGCAACTACAAATCTTTTAAAGAAACTGTCACCCTCAGCCTGGTAGCTTCGTCAATTACTGAGGAAGACAAAGAGCTGGATGAAAATAATGTATTCCCAATTAATGATAAGTTAAGCTTACTCAAAAGTGCTGCTATTTATGGAGCTAACGCCAGTGGTAAGAGCAACATTGTTGCTGCTATTAACTTTATGAAATGGTTTGTCCTAAACTCATCCAAAGAAACGCAAGTTTCAGAGGCGATCGATATTGAAGCATTTAGGCTAAGTACGGAGACAGAAAAAGAGCCGTCTTTCTTTGAAATCGTTTTTCTACTAGAAGACAAAACTTTTAGGTACGGTTTTGAGGTGAACGCGCGGGAAGTTGTTTCTGAGTGGCTATTTCAATCTGATGACAGTGAAGAAAAAATGCTTTTTGAACGGGATTTTGATAATTATATATTAGATGATTTCCCAGAGGGACAAGGAATTATCGATAAAACCCGAAGTAATGCTTTATTTCTTTCTGTAGTCGCACAATTTAATGGTAAAATTTCTGGTAAAATATTGCGGTGGTTCAGTAAAACTTTGCAATTGATATCAGGCTTGGAAGATAGAGAATACCGCAAGCAAACCTTGGAGTCTTTGGAGAATGCTGGGCACAGACACGATATTATTGAATTTATCAAAAAATTAGACTTAGGTATTTTAGGTATTGATGAGATCAAGATTAATATTCCACCTCCTGTATTTTTTATTTCTAATAATACAGAAAAATACGGTGGCTCCTACGGTAATTTATACCCTAACTCTGAAACCAAAACTACGGTGCACGTGCACACACTTCACCCAAAATATGATGCTGACGGTAAGCAGACTTCTAAGGTACTATTCGATATCGAAAAGCATGAATCCGAGGGAACAAACAAACTGTTTGCATTAGCAGGGCTGCTTCTCGATACTTTGAGGACAGGAAAGATTTTATTCATAGATGAACTTGATGCCCGACTGCATCCGCTGATTACTCGCGAATTAATCTGCTTATTCAATTCTAACGAGACTAATCCGCACAACGCACAGCTTATATTCACGACACACGACACAAACTTACTCAGCAGCAAGACTTTTCGCAAGGATCAAATATGGTTTACCGAAAAGGACAACAAGGGCGCTACTGATTTGTATTCTTTGGTAGAGTATAAAGTAGGAAAAGATGCCTCACTTGAGCGCGATTACATTATGGGTAAGTATGGAGCTATCCCTTTTATTGGTAATTTCAAAGAACTAATAGGTGAACTTCATGAATAAAAAAAGTTCGTCTAGAAAAACAAATATTGATTACTACAATAGAAAGGTTAAAACTAGAAGATGGTTTTTAATCGTGTGCGAAGGTGAGAAAACAGAACCCAACTATTTTAGAAGTTTCCCGGTAGACACAAAGGTAATTAAGCTGGATATCAAAGGAGAAGGAAAAAATACGAAGAGTTTAGTAGAAAAAGCTATTGAGTTAAAAAACGACACAGAATCCGACGAAAAAGACCGATTTTGGTGCGTGTTCGATCGCGATAAAAACCCTAAAAATCCTAACGACTCGCAAAATTTTAATTCAGCCATAACTCTTGCAAGAAATAACGGCATTGACGTAGCTTATTCAAATGATGCTTTTGAATTGTGGTATTTGCTGCACTTCGATTTTTATAATACGGGAATTTCTCGCCAGCGTTATCAAAATATGCTAACCAATAAATTGGGACACGAGTATAAGAAAAACAGCAAGACGATTTATGAGGAACTAAAAGACAAACAGCAAGATGCAATTAAACACGCAAAACGGCTTTTAATTGAATACGACCGCCCCAACCCTGAAAGTGATAATCCTTCAACAACAGTACATTTGCTAGTCGAAGAACTTAACAGTTTTATTCCTGATTGATGAAGGAGAAAGTCGTAGAAACCGGGTTTATAGCCGCCCCATGCGTAAGCCCTGCAACTTTCGTAGACGAGAGAAATTGAGGGGATAATTTGGAGAATCCGCATCAGGGATAGTTATTTAAATCAACATATCAACATTTCCCATTACAAATTTAATTATCTATCTGCAAAAGGCTGCCCCTCTAGCTGTTCAGCTTCCTCTCTCTTTGTTGCTGTAATCTGGGTATTGTGAGCCATTTTCTTGGAAAATTCATACATCTCACTGGCTTTGGCTTCCGCCGCTTTCACAATTTCCAGGATTTCCAGGAGTTGGCTTTCATCAGGTAATTGTTTCATGGCAATACTTCTAATTTCTCAACTACGTTTTTTATCATAACTTTAGTTTCTGGAGCCATCTTTAGCAAGGCTGCTAAATAATCTCCTGCTTTTTGAACATCTTCATCGGGCACACCAGCCATCAATACATTGCCCACAATGTGCTCTGCTTGTAAGCGAGTACCTGCTACGTTGAATTGAAAATTGGTGATGGAAGAAAAGTATTGCATCAGTATTTCATTCTGGGGAAAAAGAGACATGGCTCTTCTAAGTGCAAAAAGTCCCTGCGTTGCTTGGCGCTCGCTATCGTCTAATACCTGGTAGAGTTCGTTAACCAAAGAGCGTATGTCGGGAGGAATAGACATTTACTACAGTTTTTATTTAACACTTGCATTATAGCTAAAAGTTACAACAATTCTTTGTAGAATTCCAATAACTGCTCAGCTAAAGCTTTATTGGTATAATTGCTCATCGCTCTATGATAACCCCGATCGCCCAAATCGGCCGCCAACTCCCGCCGCTTCATCAATTTCTCCAAACATTCTCGCAAAACCCCTGCATTTCCTTCTGGGAATAATAAGCCCGCATCGCCGATGACGTGGGGAATTTCCCCGCAGTCGGAACCAATCACCGGAATTTTACAGGCCATCGCTTCAATTAAAACGTGACCAAATTGTTCTTTCCAGCCCACCGTGGTCAAAGTTTTGAATTTATAGCTGGTTTGCGAAGGCAATACCAAACAGTTCATTAAGTTAATGTAAGGGGGAATTTCTTCGTGGGAAACGCTTTCTACCCAGATTATTCGATCGCTGATTCCCCATTCAATACATTTTTCGGCGAGGTGCGTCCGCAATTTTCCTTGTCCTACTAACAGCCACTTCCAAGAGCTTTTTTTCAACCCTGCCAAGGCTTCAGCTAAAGTCAACAGTCCTTTTTCTTCGACAAATCGCCCTACAAATCCTACCACAAAATCGGTCGGTTTAATACCGAACCTGCGCGATAAATCAGCGTCTTTACCAGTGGGGCGAAACAAAGTTTCATCTACTCCGAGTTGCGGCATTACTTTTACCGCACCTTCATAGCCCCGCTGCCGCAAAATTTTAGCTCCATCTAAGTTACCTGCAATAATTCCGTCGGTGTGCTGAAGATTGTAATTTTCTAAGACTGAAACCGGCCAATTCAATTGATAAGGCAGATTCCACCAAGTAAATAATATATTTTTTGCTTCCAGTTTTAGCAGTTTATTTAGTAAAATTAACTGAGCGCAAGCAATAGATTTTGAACCTTGTTCAACTTGAATTATCTGCGGTTTAATTTTCTGCAGAACTCCAATTAAATCTGTACCAAAAGTTAGCAATCCTTGATTGTTTTGACTAAAGTTGGAGACTGGGACTACTTTAAATGAGCCTTTTTGATAAAATTTCGTTTCTATAATTTTATTTTGTATGCCTCCGGGTTTCCAACGCTGCGGCACTACAACTGTTACTTCAATATCGGGTTCTAGGTTGGCTAATATCTTGAATTTTTCCCGATTAATGTCCACAATATAGGTGTGACTAGCCACGAGAATTCTCATTTATTGGGAAGGGCGAATGGAGAATAGGTAATTATTGATCGTTAATCTGGTCTTGATGGCTATAACTTTGTCCATCATTCCACAGAGATTGAATTAGTGTATTTATAGCACTGAGAAAACCCAGGATATAAAAAGCAAATCTAGTTATAATTTTAATAGGCGAGGCGCTTTTATAACAAGGTGGATTTCCCAAAACGTGGCAGTCAAAGAGTTTGGCGAAAAATCGCAGGCATTGAAAGGCTGTTAAATTTTTCAATCCCATGAGGAAATGGTTGTGATAAAATGTGACTTGATACTCGATCGATCGCGTACTGACATCGTGACACCCGCCGCTCTCTTCCCCCAAGTGAACTAAACACGCATTGGGATCGTACCAAATTTTCATGCCAGTCGATCGCAATCTCAAACAAAAATCCGACTCCTCCCGCACCGCACTCCCTGCAAACCGCTCGTCAAACCTCAGCCCGCACTCGGCAAAAACCTGTCGGCGAAATGACATATTACAGCCTCTAGCCGAGAGCACCTGCTGCGGTTTTACTGTATGCACCAAATCCATAAAATACCAGGCAATGCCTGGATCCATAGCTTCTGAGGGCAAATATTCGATCGCCAAATCGCCTCCAGAATTATCGAGTTTCATTCTGTCAAAAACCCTGCCCGCCACACATCCCACATCGGGTTTTTCTAAATAATTGTCAGCGTGAGCCGCCAAAAAACCATCTGGCAATTGTACATCATCATCAATAAATAAAATAATTTCTCCAACTGCGCGCCGCACTGCATAATTTCGAGCCGCCGGTAAACTCGCCCAATCTACTCTAAACCAGCGAATTTGGCCAGCATTTGCCAATTCCTCTAAATAAACTTGAGTTTCCGATTCGTGGGTGCGAGTTTGATCAATTACCAGCACTTCAAAATTCGGGTAATTTTGCCTAATCGCATCAGCCAATGTCTCTCGCAGAGGTTGCTCGCGGTTGTAGGTAGGTATCACAACAGAAATCATCATCACACAATTGAGTGAAAATAAAGTTAAGGGTAGGCAGGATGCCTGCCCCCCTCGTTATTTTTGGAGAAGTTGATTAAAACTCGAAATTAATAGTTAGAAATTTTGATTTATGAATTTTGAATTAAAAGATTTCAACTCAAAACTCAAAACTCAAAATTCAAAAGTTCTAGCACTTCCCCATTTCCATCAGATAGCGATGTGTTGCTGAACGGCTAAAACTAAATTTTCAGTCCAGAAATTAGCCAATTCGGCGCTGGCCGCTTCCACCATAACTCGGATTAGCGGTTCAGTGCCAGAAGCGCGAACCAAAACCCGTCCCTGTTCTCCCATTGCTGTTGTAGCACGATCGATCGCACTTTGCATTGCCTCGCACTCGTGCCATTTCAGGCGTTTTTCGCGATCGTCCACCCGAATATTTCGCAACAACTGCGGATAAGTTTGGAAACTGCCACTTACCAATTGTGCCAAAGATTCCCCGGACTGGCGCACCAGCGAAGCCAAATGCAAAGCCGTCAGCAAACCGTCGCCGCTGATACCGTAATGCGGACAAAGAATGTGTCCCGACTGTTCGCCGCCCAACATCGCACCAGTGCGCTGCATTTCAGCGTGAACGTACTGATCTCCGACGTTCGTTCTAATTAGTTTGCCGCCCAATTCTTCCCAAGCTCGCTCGAAGCCGAGGTTAGCCATTACAGTAGAAATAATTAAATTGGATGGTAACTGTTGGGACTCGCGCAACTGCCGGCCCCACAGATAAAGAATGTAATCGCCGTCAATCGTTCGCCCTTGGTTGTCAACACCCAAAACTCGATCGGCATCGCCGTCAAAAGCAAATCCCAAATCGGCATTGTGTTCCAAAACCGCCGCTTGCAAACTGTCGAGATGAGTAGAACCGCAGTTAACATTAATACGAGATCCATCAGGAGAGTCGTGCAAACAGATCACATCCGCCCCCATTTGCGCGAACACCGCCGGCGCCAAACCTGCGGCAGCCCCCCAAGCCAAATCCAAAACTATCCGCATTCCCTCCAAATTCATCTGTTGCAGCGAATCACAGAGCGAAGTGGCATAATCTTTAACCAACTCAGAGCGATGGTAGTGGTGTCCCCAACCTAAGCTAGCAATTGGAACCTTTGCCCCCCGGATTCCCGCTTCGATTTGTTCCTGCAACTGCTGCGACAGCTTGGAGCCGTTTGAGTCGAAAAATTTAATGCCGTTGTCTTCTGGGGGATTGTGAGAAGCCGAAATCATCACTCCGCCGACCGACTCCGAAACGCTTGCCAGATAAGCAACGCAGGGAGTGGGACACAATCCCAAATTCCACACTTCCAAACCGGCGGCCGTCAAACCCGCTGACAGTGCCATTGCCAGCATATCGCTGGAATTCCTGCTGTCTTGCCCCAAAATCACAGGGCCCTGGTTGGGGGAATTTTGGCGTAGAACTTGTCCAGCCCAGAAGCCCACTTGCAGGGCTAGGGGTGCATTCAGCAATTCTCCAACTTTCCCGCGAATGCCGTCTGTGCCGAAGAGTTTGGTATTGGGCAGGGGGAGGCTATCTCCCAGCAGAATCGTATCGCGTTTGACTGGCTGTACCGAGTTAGCAGCCGGAAACTCGCTGCCACGAGGGCGCGAAGGTGTCTGAACCATATTCACTCCTTTAGGAATATTCACACTCACACTTTGGGTTCATGTTACAACTGAAAGTCTTTATTTTCAGCCTAAACTTCATTTATTTCGTCAATTGCTGAGGCAACTTGCTCTGACAACCTACGCACAAAGCTTAACTTCATCGGAAAAATTTGTATGGTATTCAAGGGAAAAACTTTTAGTACCGGGGGCGCCCACGCCCGGAAACCCGGTTTCTTTCTGCCTCCAGGCGTGACGGTGCTGCGGTTTGAGCCGATCAGCAACTGCGGCTATAGAAAGTTAATGCTGTATTGCCGTATACTTTGTGGCGGCAAATTTCTAGGCCGGAAATCGCTTGTGTCGATCGCTCCGGGCTGTGTTCGACGGCCATTTCGCCATTTGGTGCTAGCATTTCTTGGCTGGCGATCGTGTTTAACACAGGTTCGTACAAGTCGCTGGCGTAGGGCGGATCGAAGTAAATGCGATCGAACTGCTGCCCCGCTAGTGTTGCCAATTTCGCCGTCGCGTTTCCCCGCAGTATTTGGAATGTTTGGGACGAGTCTGCTACTTGCTCCCAGTTTTCGCGGATAATCGCACAAGCTTTCGCCGACTGTTCGATGCCAGTGACACTAGCGGCTTGCCGACACAAAGCTTCTGCACCCATGGAACCACTGCCGGTACAAATGTCAAGCCATCTGCAATCTGCGATCGTCCCTTGCCAAATATTAAATAAAGCTTCTCTGACTCGCGAAGGTGTAGGGCGAGTTGCGAGTCCCGGCAGGGTTTTTATTTGGCGATTGCCACAGATTCTTAAACTCATTTAGGAAGAAGGAAGTTCGGCAACGGATTCTGTAACGGATGTAACGGATGTAACTCACATCTTGCACCATTCTCAAGAACAGGCAAGATGCCCGTTCCACAAAGAGTGAATTTTCTTGTGGAACAGGCATCTTGCCTGTTCCTAAACAAGTAATTGAGAATGGTGCAACATCTCAGATGTAACGGATGTCAGGAAGAAAGAATACTTTTAAAAATGTCAAACCCGGTTTCGGCAATCTACCGGGTTTTTAAAGATTCATTCCACCTAAGCGGGTACTTTTTCCCTCACCAGACTGACAAAATTTGACAGCATTTGCAATCCCGTACTCGAAGACTTTTCGGGGTGAAATTGCACGGCCATCAGATTGTCTTTAGCTATAGCTGCCGTCACGTTTTGACTACCGTGACTCACGATTGCCGATCGCACTTCCAAATCAACTGGATCGACATAATAAGAATGCACGAAATAAACCCAAGGATCAGACGGTAAATTTTCCCACAGCGGCAAATCCGGCCCAGGAAATTCCAATTGATTCCATCCCATGTGGGGAATTGTCAAACCAGGTTCCGAGCGAAATCGGCGCACTTTTCCGGCAATAACGCCCAATCCCGGTTCTACGCCTTCTTCGGAACTTTCAAACAGAATTTGCAAACCCAAACAAATGCCTAAAAAAGGTTTTCCAGAGGCGATCGCCCTTTTTATCGGTTCTATCAAATTGCGCGATCGTAAATTCTGCATTGCCGGGTCAAACGAACCCACTCCCGGCAAAACCACCGCATCAGCCTGCTCGATTATAGCAGGAGAATCTGTAATTTTTGGCACTGCACCCACATTTTCCAAGCCTTTACAGACTGAGTGCAGATTGCCCATGTCATAGTCTACTACTGCAATGACAGACATTGACTTACTTGCCTTATATTATCAATATCAGTATTATTGCACAAATATGACAGCGAAAATCCTGCTAACCTCATTTGATACTTGGCTTCCCCATCAGCAATCCAACTCTTCGGACGACTTATTAGCCAAGATTTCCCAGATGAAATCTTTGCCTGATTCCCTGACTTTTTTGAGGAAACTGCCCGTAGATTTTCAGCTAGCACCAAATTTGGCGATCGCCCAAATCAACCAACTCCAACCCGACACTATTATCTGCTGTGGCATGGCCGAAAGCCGGCAAAAATTAACCGTGGAATCTTGCGCTTGCTGCGATAGCGACATTCGGAAAACCGCAGTTAATCTCGAACCGCTAGTCGCTGATTTAGCTGCAACAGAAATCAGCCACGAAGCCGGAAAATTTGTATGCGAAGCCCTCTATTATGCAGTTTTAAAACACCTTGCAGATTCTCAACTTAGCACCAAATGTATTTTCGTACACGTACCAATTTTGACAGAAGAAAATGCCGACAAAATTGTCGCCGATTTTTTATTAATTTTAACTCGCATCCCTTAACAACTGACAACTGACAACTGACAACTGCCAATTGCCAATTGCCAACTTTCTAACCGCCGTAATTCCAACCGGTGCTTTCTAGCAGCAACGGATTTCCTTCTCGGTGGACGCCGGCTGCCAAAACTTCTCCCACATAAACTGTGTGGTCTCCGTGTTCCACAGAACCGACAACTTTACACTCGATGTAACCCAGAGAATCCGAGATAATCGGACAACCAGTTTCCGCGCCCGGATAAAATTCTACATCCTCAAATTTATTGCCAACGCGGCGCTGCTGCTTGAAGAATTTCTGGGCTAACTCTTTTTGCCCTGCTTCTAGGAAACTCAAAGCAAAGACACCGCTGGCTTTGATCATGGCGTGGGATTTGGAGTCTTGCTTGACGCAGTTGACAACTAAGGGAGGGGTAAAGGAAGATTGCATCACCCAGCTAGCGGTGAAACCGTTGACTTCCTCCCCGTCTTTGACACCGCAGATGTACAATCCGTGAGGGATTTTCCGCAAGATGGTCTTTTTAGCTTGTTCGTCTAGCACGGGCTTACCTGTTCGATCGATAATTCTACACCGCTCAGTTTACCAATGTCGGGCCCACAAACCCACCTGTCTTAAGGGCTATTCGCTAATATTGCCTTTTTCGATCCCAAACTTGACACCAGTTTTAAGTGAAAATTAACAACTCACAACTATTATGAAACTCCATACTTTTTAAACCAATCTTGCATCCGTTTCCAACCATCCTCAGCTTCTTTTTTCCGGTAACTGGGGCGATAGTCGGCGTTAAAAGCGTGGGGCGCATCTGGATAAAGCACAATTTCGGAACCGCTGCTACCAGTTTTGAGAACTTCCTGCATTTTCTCGACTGTATCGTTGGGAATTCCCTCGTCTTTGCCGCCGTAAAGCCCCAAGACAGGCACTTTCAAAGTTGCTGCAATGTCGATCGGCTGTTTGGGAGTTAAAGCCGTAGAATCGCCAACTACACGCCCGTACCAAGCCACTCCTGCTTTGACTTTCGGGTTGTGAGAAGAGTACAGCCAAACAATTCTGCCACCCCAGCAAAATCCTGTAATTCCCAACTTATTAATATTGCCTTTTCCTGACTTTTGTGCCCACTCTACGGTTGCATCTAAATCGGACATAACTTGCTCGTCAGGAACTTTCGAGACAACTTTACTCCTAATTTCTTGAATGTCGGTGATTTTAGAAACATCACCTTGACGGGCAAACATTTCAGGGGCGATCGCTAAATAACCTAATTTTGCCAAACGGCGGCAAATATCTTGAAGGTGCGCGTGAACTCCGAAGATTTCTTGGATTACTAAAATTACTGGAAAATTGCTGCCGCTGGCTGGCATTGCTCTGTAGGCTGGAATTGAGCCGTCTTTTACGGGAATTTTTACCTCACCGGCAACTAAACCAGCAGCATCCGTATTGATGACGGCAGCCGCCAGAGGATGAACTGCTAAAGTAAATCCGGCGCTTAATGCGGTGACAGTGATAAATTGTCTGCGAGTTAAGTCTTTCATTTGTGATTTGGTTATTGGTTATTGATTATTAGTTTTTATTCTGTAGGTTGGGTTGAGGAACGAAACCCAACACTCATGAATTGGATGTTGGGTTTCGTCCCTCAACCCAACCTACTACTGACTACTACTGACTGACTACTGTCAACTGCCAACTGACTACTGACGGAAAAGCCGATCGTGCTCTGGATGGTACAAGCGCGATCGCCCTTCTGCCGATTTTCCCAACGCCGGACTAATAACATACATTGTCGTTCTGATCAAATTATTTTCGCGGGTAGCAACTGCCATTTTGTCAAGGGGAACTAGCACAATTTTTTCATCGGGCCAGCCCAACCGATAACAAATCGCTACAGGCAAATCAGATGGGTAATGTTCCATCAATTTAGCTTGAGCTTTTTCGACATGGCGGGCGCTCAAATACAGGCACAAACTCGCTTGATGAGCCGCTAAACTCGCCAATTCTTCGCGATCGGGCACTTCGGTTCTGCCGCTAATTCGCGTCAAAATAATTGTCTGCACAACTCCCGGAACTGTCAACTCAATTTTAAGTTTAGCCGCCGCAAGTTGGAAAGCGCTAATTCCCGGAATTACCTCAAAAGCAATTCCCTCGGAGGCCAAAGCTTGCATTTGTTCGCCCACAGCCCCGTAGAGACAGGGATCGCCGGAATGGAGGCGGACGACGCTTTTACCCTCGCGCACTCGTTCCACCATCAAAGGTACAATCTCTTCCAGGGTCTTATCCGCAGTTTGGATCACTTCAGCATCCGCGCGTACTCCCTGCAAAATTTGCTCTGGAACTAACGAATCAGCAAATAATATGACATCGGCTGCAGCCAGTAATTTTTGAGCCTTAACAGTCAACAAATCCGGGTCTCCCGGGCCTGCACCTACAATGTATACCCCTGGAATTAGGGCTTCAATCTCTGTCAAACTCATGGCTGCTAAAAAATTTGCTAAATTTACGGACGCTTCCGGATGTACCTATTTTGGTTGGAAGTAATAGATGGTAGATGCACCCTGGTTTTGAACCCTAGAGACTAACCTCTCTGGGGTTTTTTATTGATCCTCTGGCAATTTCGGAGTGATCTTTGCCCGATCGCTATTCGGGGAGACAACATCAGGTAAAGGTCGATCGAGCAAATAAAGCCAAGCTAACCCGCCCAACCCTAAAACAATCCCAGTCAAGCTTACCATCTGTGCTGTCCGCAGCGGCCCGAACATCAAACTATCAGTCCGCAACCCTTCAATCCAGACTCGACCGGAACTGTAAGCTGCGATATAAACCAAAAATAAAGCACCAATTTTTAAGCGAATTTTGCCCTGCAAATCGCGGAAAAACAAAGTCAGAAGCAACCCAAATACTGTCACATTCCACAGTGATTCGTAGAGAAACGTGGGGTGGAAGTATTCAAAATTAGCGTAGGCGGGCGGGCGGCTGTTTGGCGGAATATAGAGTTTCCAAGGCAAATCCGTAGGACTGCCAAAAGCTTCGGAGTTAAAGAAATTTCCCCAGCGTCCGATCGCCTGACCGAGAATTGCCGAAGGCGCGATTAAATCTGCCAATTGCCAAAAAGAAACTCGCTGAATTTTCGCAAAAATTAAAGCTGCGATCGTGCCGCCCAAAATCGCCCCGTGAATGGCAATTCCGCCTTTCCAAATCGCAATAATATCTTCAGGCCTCTGGGCGTATTGCTGCCACTCAAAAGCCACATAGTAAATTCGAGCGCAGGGAATAGCGCCCAAAACCAGCCAAATTGCCAAATCACCCAATAATTCTGGGTTGACGCGGCGTTTTTGGGCCAAGTATTGGGACAGACTGACCCCAATCAAGACGGCTGAAGCTATCAACAGCCCGTACCAGCGAATGGCTACGGGGCCAAGTTGAAAGATAATTGGGCCCGGCGATGTAAATTGAAACGCTAAGGGCAACGCAAGAATATTTAGCACCATAAAAGTTGCATTAATTGTGATGGAAAGCAGTCAGATTGCATACCCTTGAACAAACTACAGAGTTTATTTTAGGTGGCTGCCGTCATTTAAATGCAATTTTTGTGGAATTTTACCAAATATTAACTTTGTTGCGGACATTGATGTCTGGAGTTTTCTTTGTGAGTCCACAATAAGATGCCCCCTAACCCCCCTTTTTTTAGGGGGGAACCGGATTATTCTGAAAGTTCGCCTGATTAAGGGGGATTTAGGGGGATCGAGACTTCTCCTTTTTGACGATTAACTGCAGCTTGGGTCGAGAAGTTTTAATATAGAAGGTGGCTTTAAATTTTCTGATGACCTATGTCTCCTACTTCCGTTTCTCAGGTGTACTCTTCTGGTAATTCCAAGGGTGCGAATCAGTCTCGCAAGACTGCTGCTTTGGCTGTTGAGTCGGGTAAAATTCCGCCCTTGCTGGGGGCGAGTTTAGCTGAGTTAACGGAGTGGGTGCAGCAAAACGGGCAACCTGCTTATCGCGGGAAGCAGTTGTACCAGTGGATTTATGAGAGAGGCGCGCGATCGATCTCTGACATTTCTGTATTCTCGAAACAGTGGCGCGAGACTGTTGCTAAAATCCCGATCGGGCGATCGACTATTCATTATCGATCGGTCGCACCAGACGCCACGGTAAAGTATCTATTAAAATTGGCAGACGGTCAAATCATTGAAACAGTCGGCATTCCCACCGATAAACGGCTGACTGTGTGCGTCTCAGCCCAAGTTGGCTGCGCGATGGGCTGCGACTTTTGCGCTACGGGAAAAGGCGGTTTCAAGCGCAATTTAGAAAAACACGAAATCGTCGATCAAGTTTTGACTGTACAGCAAGATTTCGGCCGCAGAGTCAGCCACATCGTATTTATGGGAATGGGCGAACCCCTGCTGAATTTCGATAATGTTGTAGCTGCTGTCAAGTGTTTGAATCAAGACGTAGGAATTGGGCAGCGAAACATCACCATTTCTACAGTAGGAATTCGCAATCGCATCAGCCAACTCGCTGAACATCAACTGCAAGTTACCCTCGCCGTCAGCCTCCACGCTTCCAATCAAAGATTGCGCGAAGAGTTAATTCCTAGCGCCCGCCCTTATCCTTTGGGTGAGTTAATCGCAGAATGTCGGGAATATGTGCGATCGACCGGGCGTAGATTGAGTTTTGAATACGTACTTTTAGCAGGTGTGAATGACTTGCCGGAACACGCAGCCGAGTTAGCTAGTCAGTTGCGCGGCTTTCAGTGTCACGTCAATTTGATTCCTTACAATCCGATTCAGGAAGCTGAATATAAGCGACCGACTCCCAATCGAATTAACAGTTTCGTTGCGACTTTGAAGGAAAAGAAAATTGCAGTTAGCGTGCGGTATTCTCGCGGCTTAGAAGCAGATGCAGCCTGCGGACAATTGCGGGCATCCGAGGTGGAGGCTTAGGTTTTTAACCCAATACGGTTCAGATAAAACAAATCCCCCCTAGCCACCCTAAAAAAGGGGGGAAAAGGGGGGGTGAAAGTCCCCGCAACGATTCGGGGGATGCTGCAAGGGATCTCCGGGGAATTAGCAGTGTTAACTGAACCGTATTGGTTTTTAACCGCCAAAAATTATTGTCGTAGGATGCCCCGGAGTGCGTTATTTTCTCAATGATTGAGAAACTACGATCCGGGGCATCCTATTACTGTGGTTAAACTGTTCGGAAATCGTTAACATCAATTAGCGAAGCATTGACTCCAGTTAAAGAGGCGATCGCAATTCCATTCACCTTAATCAAAGCGCTGTTATTACTCTGACTAATTTCCAATTGGTTGAAACTCAAGCCGCGAGACAATCCCAACACATCTTCGCCTTTAACAAAGTCGGAAATAATATCGATTCCGAGATTGTTGCCGATCGCAAACGTGTCATTGCCCAGCCCGCCAATCAAGCTGTCATCTCCTAAATCTCCGAACAATAAATCGCTGCCAGTACAACCGAGGAGGGTGTCGCTGTTTTCACCGCCATAAATGGTATCATTTCCAGCTCCGCCATCTATGAGGTCATTATTCTCGTTGCCACAGAGTAAATCGTTGCCAGCATCCCCGCACAGAGTGTCATCTCCAAATTGTCCGAAGATAGAATCACTGCCTTGACTTCCGACAATCGCATCGCTATCTTTGCCGCCAATTAGGATATCGTTTCCTTTACCACCATCGATAAAGTTGACGCCTGCATTGCCATAAATGAAGTCATTGCCCTCTTTACCGTTAATCGAATCATTCCCCTTATCTCCGAAGATGAGATCCTCGTCTTCACCGCCGATAATGATGTCGTTACCTTTGCCGCCAAGTAGGATATCATTTCCGCGATTTCCATTGATGAAGTCGTTGCCTTCGTTGCCGTTGAAAATGTCTGGGCTGTTGCCACCAATTAGGTTGTCGTTACCTGCTTTGGCATTGAATATATTGGGACTGTTGCCAAAGTAACCGTCATTTCTGGGAGTACCGATTAGGATGCCGGAATTGCCGTTGATAATATTATCAACTGGATTTGGTCGATCGAGATTTGGCCTTTCAATGCGATCGCCAATGCAGTTTGGATCGGGCGTCGGCGTACCTGTCGGCGTCGGAGTTGGCGTACCTGTCGGCGTCGGAGTTGGCGTACCTGTCGGCGTCGGAGTTGGCGTACCTGTCGGCATCGGCGTACCTGTAGGCGTCGGAGTTGGCGTACCTGTCGGCGTCGGCGTACCTGTCGGCGTCGGCGTCGGAGTTGGCGTCGGCGTACCTGTCGGCGTCGGCGTACCTGTCGGCGTCGGAGTTGGCGTACCTGTCGGCGTCGGAGTTGGCGTACCTGTAGGCGTCGGAGTTGGCGTACCTGTCGGCGTCGGCGAGGGACTGGGATCGGGTGTCGGTGTACCTGTCGGCGTCGGCGAGGGACTGGGATCGGGTGTCGGTGTACCTGTCGGCGTCGGCGAGGGACTGGGATCGGG
>NZ_JAUBUC010000039.1:53812-63674 GCF_036705285.1 Microcoleus sp. B4-C1
TGTCGGTGTACCTGTCGGCGTCGGCGTACCTGTCGGCGTCGGCGTACCTGTCGGCGTCGGTGTCGGAGTTGGCGTACCTGTAGGTGTCGGAGTTGGCGTACCTGTCGGCGTCGGTGTCGGAGTTGGCGTACCTGTCGGCGTCGGAGTTGGCGTACCTGTAGGTGTCGGAGTTGGCGTACCTGTAGGCGTCGGAGTTGGTGTACCTGTCGGCGTCGGCGAGGGACTGGGATCGGGTGTTGGTGTACCTGTCGGCGTCGGCGAGGGACTGGGATCGGGTGTCGGCGTACCTGTCGGCGTCGTATCTACAATAGTCAAACTCGCCGTATTCTGAGTTCCCAAACTCGCACCATTTGTGGGATTGCTCAAGCTGAGATTGAGCGTTTCATTCCCTTCTAATAACGTGTCGTCAGTAATGAGAATACTGAAAGTTTTGGTGGTTTCGCCAGAGAGAAAGTTGAACGTACCCGACGTTGCAGTGTAGTCGCTTCCGGCGGTGGCGCTACCGTCAGAAGTGCTGTAACTGACAGAGGCGGAAACATTGCTGCCGCCTGTACGATTAACCGTAATTGTTTGGGTTGCGCCGTTTTCATTAACGCTGTAAGTGCCGCTGCTGAAATTAAATGTTCCCGGCGCGAATACATCGTTGTCTGCGATCGCCACTGAAGCCGTTTCAGTACCAGCAGTCCCCAAATTGTAACCAGCCGCAGCGACTAAAGTCAGCTTCACAGCCTCGCTGCTTTCAACAATTGTGTCGTCAACTGGAGTAATAGTAACATCTGCAAAAGATTGACCCGCCGGAATGATAATGCTGCCCGTTAAATTCGGCGTGAAATCATCGCTTGTGGCAAAGCCGGTACCGCTAGCAGTAGTATAATTCACTGTCAGCGGCAGGCTGGTACTGCCCGATCGCGCGATGCGGAAAATACCCGGATTTCCAGATTCGGCTGCAGCTGCGTCTGTAGCAGTAATAGTTACCGTCGGCAATGGAATGTTAAACCGGGCGACACTCGGATCGTGGTCGCTATCTTGGTCGGCAAATTCTGAGTTGATGTGAACTACATCAAATCCGGCTAAATTGGTGGCTAAGTTATTGCTAGCTAAGATGTGGTCGAGAACCTGCGCGTTGCCTTGGAAATTGTAAGTATAGCGCTCATTTTCCGGCAAAGTTTCGATTAAATTTTGCAGCACAGCAGTGCCGCTACCGCCCGGAATTCCCCGGACAACATTCAGCGGTTCGGAAAATTGGAAATCGTTCAAATCTCCGGCAACAATTACATTCGCATTGGCATCTACTGCCAAAATGCTATCGACAAAATTGTTGACAATTTGTGCTTGTTGCAGGCGCTGAGTTTCGCTGGTGAGAACAGGTGGTTGAGTGGGGCCGTAAAGCGGTTGGTCGCCGCCTTTTGAGTTGAAGTGATTGACAATCACAAATACTGACTGGCCGTTGAATAGAAATTCCCCGACTAGAGGCTTGCGGCTGCTGTTAAATGCTGCATTGGTCGGGTCAATTCTGCCGGGACTTGCTGACAGTGCCGGGGCGCCGCTGACGGTGTTAACTGTAGTTGCGGTTGTGGAAGTGCCGCCCGGGCGATCGACAAAAGTAACGCGGCTGGGATTGAACAAAAATCCGACGCGAATATTGCCGCCCGGTTCGCCGCCGTCTTGGTTGTTTACCGGGTTAATTTGCCGGAATTCATAAGTCGGGCCGCCCGCAGCTTGAATTGCGGAAATTAAGGTGTTGTAAGTTGTATCCGCCGCAACTACACCGTCATTAGTCGCGCCGTTGTTGTCTTGAATTTCCTCGATATTGATAATGTCAGGACTTTTGAGGTTAGTGACAATTCGACTCGCTAGTGCAGGGAATTTGGCGGTATCGCCGGGGTCTAAATTCTCGACGTTGAAGTTGCCGACTGTCAGTTGATTGGCATTTCCAGTTAAGTTTGTCACTTCCTTGGTCAGTCCGCCGGAAATGACGCTGGATTGAGGAATTTGAGCAGTATTTAAAAGCTCGTAATTGCTGAAACTGTAACCGATAACGCCTGAGACAGTACCCAATTTGTCCCCAACATCAGTCAGAGGCGAGAGACTTGTATTGCTGGGAGGATTGAGCAGAGTATCGTCAATTTGAATGCGTTCTGGGTTAAAATCGGTAGCAGAAACGGCAATCCCGCCGCGACTTGTTCGGCCGGTAGCATTCGCACCGTTATCCGCCAAAACGTAGAATTCGCCAAAGTTGTTTGTGGGGCCGACAACAACCGGATTGTTGACTTGCACGAGCATTCCTTCTAAACTTTCGTAGAAGTCAATGCCTTCCGTTGTCGGGTCGAAATCGCCTCCTGTTTCGACATTTCCAGCAGCAGTGAAATCGTTTTGAATGGAGGTTGTCGGTTGAATGCGGCCGCCGTTGCCGATAATAGTTGGAGTAATTGTTCCTAAAGGTGCGATCGCCCCTAAAGCAGCCCCAGAAACCGTAGCGTTAATTTGGGTAGTAGTAAGATTGGTGGCGTTGTTAGCGGGGCGGAATTCGTCAACTCGACCAGTTACCTGTACCGATTGTCCGACAGTAGGATTGGGTATTGTCGAACTTCCCAGGAACACAAAAACCGCTTCCGATGTAGAATTTGGATTAGGCCCGGTGTCGGGAGTCGGGTCTTGCATATAAAAACCGCGACCGCTGCCAGTTATCAGTCCCGTCACTACACCGGGAACATTGGTGACAGTTGTACTTACCAGCGGCGATCGGTGACTGGCTGCTTGAATATCGCGAATGCGAATAATGGCAGGTGCGGCACTGACTGTCGTTGAGACGGCAGCAGTAGAAGAGTTATTAGTTTCGTTGCTTTCTGGAATCGCGCTGCCGGGATCTGCAACCGCCGCACCCGCCGCACTGGTAAGAGTACCCGCAACAGTCGGAGTAACGTTAATTGTAAGGGGAACGCTGCCGCCAGCCGCGATCGCACCTCCTGAAAAAGTAACGACTCCAGCAGCTTGAGTCGCAGTAAAACCCGTACCGCTGGCCGAATTGTAAGTAACGCCCGCAGGTAAAGTGAAGTTGGCGGTAACTCCTGCTGGAGTAGCAGCAGTACCGCTGTTGGTTAATGTTAGCGTGTAGTCGAATGGAGTGTTGACGGTGGCGTTAGCAGGGGCACTGCTAGTGATGGTTAAGTCTGGCTGAGGAGGAGGTGCAACAGTTGTAGTAACGGCAGTAGAAGAGTTATTAGTTTCGCTGGTTTCTGCGATCGCATTCGCCGGATCTGCAACCGCCGCACCTGTCGCACTGGTAAGAGTACCCGCAACAGTCGGAGTAACGTTAACGGTAAGGGGAACGCTGCCGCCAGCCGCGATCGCACCTGTGCCTGTAAAGGTAACAACTCCCCCAGCTTGAGTGACTGTATAACCCGTACCGCTAGCCGAATTGTAAGTAACGTTCGCAGGTAAAGTGAAGTTGGCGGTAACTCCTGCTGGAGTAGCAGCAGTACCGCTGTTGGTTAATGTTAGCGTGTAGTCGAATGGAGTGTTGACGGTGGCGTTAGCAGGGGCACTGCTAGTGATGGTTAAGTCTGGCTCAGAGGTAGCTGCAACAATTGTATTGACGATCGTAGAAGAAGAGTTATTAGTTTCGCTGGTTTCTGCGATCGCATTTCCCGGATCTGCAACCGCCGCACCCGCCGCACTGGTAAGAGTACCCGCAACAGTCGGAGTAACGTTAATTGTAAGGGGAACGCTGCCGCCAGCCGCGATCGCACCTGTGCCTGTAAAGGTAACAACTCCCCCAGCTTGAGTCGCAGTAAAACCCGTACCGCTGGCCGAATTGTAAGTAACGCCCGCAGGTAAAGTGAATTGAGCGCTAACTCCTGTAGCGTTGCCGGTGCCGGCGTTGTTGAGCGTCAGCGTGTAGTCGAATGGAGTGTTGACGGTGGCGTTAGCAGGGGCACTGCTAGTGATGGTTAAGTCTGGCTCAGAGGTAGCTGCAACAATTGTATTGACGATCGTAGAAGAAGAGTTATTAGTTTCGCTGGTTTCTGCGATCGCATTCGCCGGATCTGCAACCGCCGCACCCGCCGCACTGGTAAGAGTACCCGCAACAGTCGGAGTAACGTTAATTGTAAGGGGAACGGTGCCGCCAGCCGCGATCGCACCTCCTGAAAAAGTAACGACTCCAGCAGCTTGAGTCGCAGTAAAACCCGTACCGCTGGCCGAATTGTAAGTAACGCCCCCAGGTAAAGTGAATTGAGCGCTAACTCCTGTAGCGTTGCCGGTGCCGCTGTTGGTTAATGTCAGCGTGTAGTCGAAGGGAGTGCTGACGGTGGCGTTAGCAGGGGCGCTGCTCGTGATGGTTAAGTCTGGCTGAGCAGGTAGGGAGAGGGAAAAATCATCGATCGCCAAGCCGTGATCGTTACCTGAGTCGTTACGCTCAACCCAACGAAACCACAATGTGTTGTTATTTGCCCAGTTTAAGCCAGTGAGCGCTCCACCTCGACCAGCTACTTGACCGGCCACATTACCATCAACCGCAGCAGCGGTAGTAGTTGCAACGGGAGAAGTCCAATCAAAGTTTCCACCGGGTACAGTCCAAGTTACGCTATCAAACGTTGCTCCTAATCCATACTCTAAAACCATTGGTTGGGCAGTAGCATTCCCATTGTTGCGCCATTGTTCACCATTAAAGGAAACATTTAGGCTATTGATTGTTGAACCAGTCGTATTTGTTGCAGAAAAAGCAATCCATCCTGCAATATTTCCTGATGTCGGACTACCAAAATAAGCGCCTCCTGAACCAAGTCCCCCCAATGCGCGATCGGTGGAGCTTGTTGAGCCATAACTATAAAAATTTCCGGTACCAATAGCTCCATTATTTGCGGTGTAGGCGGTAATAGCCGTAGCAGCAGGAGTAGCAGGTTGACGGTAAAGAAACCATCCAGGAAGCGTAGTATCGTTAGTCCAAGTAGGTGTACCTGTGTTTGCTAAAGAGTCAAAATTTTGAGTGTACGATCCGGCAAAATTAACTGGCATTGCTACTATTCCTAATTACTTTAAAATTACCTAAGCCTATTGCCCTAAGCAGGGCTAATAGGATTTAGTCAAATTGAAAATTTCAGCCTAAAGCTAGGTGCGTAGAGACGCTAAAAAGCTAACTCCTCCGCAGCAGTTACTTGCAAATATTCGCCAAGGCTACCAGCACCGCTTGGGTCTGCTTGATAACCAGATAGAGGTAATCTTTGTTGACATAACGACTTAACCCGCTAGATTGACGCATCCATTCCAACCTCTGAAGGTTGATACTACCACCCTAAAGTTAAGAAATGATAACTGTTTTTATAAATAAATGTTAAATTAATCAAAAATCGAGCGATCGCTTCTTTGCCAAATTATAGCTAATCCAGCCAAACCCAACAATACAGCCATCAGCCGATCGCCCCAGCGCATCTCTAACGAAATATCCACTCTTCTCATCTATCTGCCCCTACCTTACTGCGGGCGCACTACAAGTTTATAGCATTTTCAGCGGCAATAAGGACGATCGGTGCGATCGTAATCTTGTGTTATTGCACCTGAATTCGAGTATTTAGGCTCAAATAGTTCGGAAATCGTCAACACCAATTAAGCTGGCGCTGACTGCTATCAACGAATCAATTACTTCTCTACTTCCCTTAATCTTAATCAGCGCATTGTTATTATTCTAAGTTATTTATTACTGCTTGAAAATTACACATCCCAACACTTACAGCGTATTCCACATTTATGAAGTACACCCGCCATCCTTGGCTCCCCGTAGAGACACGGCAGTGCCGTGTCCCTACACTTCACAAACCTGGAATACGCTGTATATAAAATCCTGACGTTTAACAAAATCAGAGATAATCAAGACTTACGCACTCCGACCCCTCGAAACCGGGTTTTTTACCTAATCTGCGGGTTATAACGCGTCTTTTCGTAAAAAACCCGGTTTCTGGGCCCCGATGCGAAGTATCCTCGCCCCAACCTGCGAAAATTATCGACAACTTTATCTAAAAATATAGCTAAAACAAGAGACATATCCAATAATTGTGGAACAGGCATCCTGCCTGTTCAAAGCTGGCAATTCTTACGATGTCTAATAAACTTTACAAGCGTTTAACAAGTATCCACCGCAACTCTAACGGCGGTGTTTGTTCCACAGAAAATAAATCCCGCCCGCTGGCCCAACTGACAAACCAAGGTGTCGGCGGCCACGCAGAGTCAGGCAAATGTTTTTGTTCGTATTCAATCACCGATTCATCGGAAATAATTTCTAACGGCAAACCCTCTATTGCTGCTTGCAATTCTTGTCTGGTAATCAGATAAGACCAACACAATTCAGACATTTGTTTTGCCATCTCATCGGGTTCGTACCCATCTACAGCTAAGAAAGCACTGAATAAAATAAACCCGCCACTTAAAACAGCATCGGACATTTTGCCGAGGAAAAGACGAATTTGTTCGGGGTAGCGGAAATGAGAGAGAACTTCGGTAGCAATGGCTAATTTGTACCGATAAGTTTTCATCCTCAATAATGGGTCTAAAACGTCGCCTTGGGTGACATTTATCGGCAAGTTTTCGGCGGTGGCTGCTGCTGATAGTTTTTCGGCAAATATGGGTGTTAGTTCGATCGCATCCACAGAATGGCCTAACCTTGCTAAAGGCAGACTATTGCGCCCTGGGCCCGCACCAACATCTAAAATAGGTGCTTTTCCCGGTTCGCCTAATTCGGCGGCAATGGCGATGACTTTGGCATCGGGATGGCTGCCGAATAAAGGTTCGGGGCGAATATCCGGCCAGCTATGATATTTCTGGGCCATTGATTCGACTTGAATCTTGGTATTCAGAGTAATGCCGCCGGCTAAACCGGTTTGGGAATTGGCGGGAAAATAGGAGACTATTAGATTAGCGTGGGGGGAATTTTTGAATCCTTCTGCTAAGGCGTTGGCGATTAATGTTCGCAAGTTTTCGGCTTGGGCAGCGTCGATGTTTTGTCCGAGAATGTTTAAGAAGTCTGACAGTAATTTAAGATAGTCGTCTAGCATCGATGGCAAGCAAGGCAGATAGAATTCTCCCTTGAGGCCGATGCTCCTTTTGAGCCTTTCTTTGAGAATTAATTTCAGGCGATTAGAGTCTGTCAGCGGCGGGCCTGTTTCGGGTGATTCGCTGACAGGCAATTCCGGGGAAGATGCAGCACTGGTAAGGTTTTTAGTCACAATATTTTTGATTAGATTCAGCAATAAGTGCGATCGCACCGAGCATAATCTTGTGCTCTTGCACCTGAATTCGAGCGTGCAGTGTTTCTGCGGTATCATCAGGCAATACCGGCACCGCAGCCTGCATTAAAATCGGCCCGCTGTCTACTTCTAAACGGGCGATATGCACCGTACATCCGGTGATTTTAACCTTAGCGGCTAGTGCTTGCTCGACGGCGCGAATTCCTGGGAAACTCGGCAGTAAGCTGGGGTGAATGTTAATAACGCGATCGGGAAAAGCATCAAACAAAACTGTGGTAACAATTCGCATCCAACCCGCCATCACTACCCATTCTACATCATACTCTTGAAAAGTTTTGACAATTTTTGTATCTAATTCTTCGCGACTTTTGCAGTCGCGGTGATTGAGAAGAATCGAGGGAATGCCGTATTTTTCGGCTCTGGCTGCGGCTTTGGCTTCGGGGTTGTTGTAAATTAATACTGGGATTTTAGCGTTGAGTTGTTGGTTTTGGATGGCTTGGGAAATTACCTCGAAGTTGCTGCCGCTTCCAGATGCTAAAACTCCTAATTTTAATGGAGGATGGGTAGGAGCGATTGAACTTTGACCAATCTCAGGAGAAATCAGGCTGGCATTGGAATTAACAGATACTGGATTAGCGGTCATAAATGTTATCAAAAATATTCACTCAGATTCTACTACAATATTATCAAAATTATCAAAAAACTCTTCCCTGAGAATCGAATAAATTTTGAGATCCCAATATCTGCCTTTGACAAATAGCTGCTGTCGCAATACCCCTTCCAATTGCATCCCCACTTTTTCCATCACGCGAGCGGAAGCAATATTGTTAACTTCACATCGAGCCATAATTCGATTCAGCAACATCTCCCGAAAGCCGAATTCAATCACTGCATTAACAGCCTCGCTCATGTATCCTTCGCCCCAATAGCTCCTAGAAAGTGCGTAGCCAATTTCCGCGCGGCTGTGCGTCATGCTCCATTCCACAAATCCGCAAGTTCCGATAAACTTTTTCTCGACTTTGTGGACAATTCCCCAATCTACAAGCTCTCGTCTTTTGTACATTTTTGTAAGTGACCTGAGAAAGTATTTAGTGTCTTCGATCGAGGTGTGAGTTGACCACATTGTGTATTGTGATACTTCGGGATTTGAGGCATACTCAAACATATCGCTGGCATCGTTTAAGGTAATTTTTCGGAGCAGGAGCCTTTCAGTTTCTATAGTGGGTAAATGAGCTAATATATCGAGAAGGTTCATTTTGACATTGACCTATATTGTGATACCATTTAAAACTAAAAGCTAAAATTTACAAGCCAATGGTTCGGATTAAATTTGGGCGTTTTAACTGGTTGGATAATGATGCGATCGCAGCTTGGACTTTTCTGGCCCCAGCTTTGCTGTTTCTGGGTACTTTTTTGATTTGGCCGATCGCCTATTTATTTTACCTCAGCTTTACCAGCGGCAGCTTTACCCAGTCGGGAGTGCGTTGGATTGGCTTCAACAACTACTTGCGTCTAGTCACAAACCCGGATTTCTGGCAAATTCTCCAAAATACGCTCTATTTTACTACTGCAACAGTCATTCCCAGTTTAGTGATTCCTTTGGGTTTGGCAGTTTTGCTAAATCGCTCGTTTGCTTGGCGAGGAGCTCTCCGCACCGCTTATTTTATTCCTTCGATTACCTCTTTAGTTGCAGTTGGCTTGGGTTGGCGGTGGTTGTTTCAAACCGAAGGCCCGGTGAATAATGCCCTAAGTGCGATCGGCTTAAATCCAATTCCTTGGCTGAGTAGCACAGTTTGGGCAATGCCTGTGATAATTCTGCTGAGTGTTTGGAAACAATTAGGCTTTAATATGGTAGTATTTTTAGCAGGATTACAAGCAATTCCGGTAAATCGTTACGAAGCCGCAGAATTGGATGGAGCTAATGCTTGGCAGCAATTTTTGTACATCACTTTACCCGGTTTGCGGCCGACTTTAGTATTTGCTACTGTTACTACTGCTATTTTTACCCTGCGGAGTTTCGAGCAAGTTTACGTCATCACCGGCGGCGGCCCTTTAAACTCTACTAATTTGCTAGTTTATTATATTTACGAGCAAGCTTTTTCGCAATTTGATTTTGGCTATGCAGCCGCAGCGGCAACTTTCCTGATGGCTATAGCTTTGATATTAGTCTATTTACAACTAAAAGTGTGGGGCGAAGATGCTTGATATCACGTCCAGTAGCATCCTTCGTGTATGGGCGGGTTTACGAGATTGTTTGTTTTAGGCAATTATTATTGGTAAAACCCGCCCATACGAGCGCGCAAATTATACAATTAACCATCCCCAAGGGTAGGGAATCGGCCTTATTTAATTCTGATGCCACCGAAAACACTTCAAAAAAGCCTGCAAAGTCCAGTACCTCCACATCATCGAACATTAAAATAGCTACCTTCCTACTTGCCATAAGACCTACTTCTGATAGAGGCAAAAAATATCGGCGATTTGTTATCGTAGAATTGGTATAATTTAAATTATTAAAGCTATGCCGAAAAATATTCGCCATCGCGCCCCATTGGTAACAAGTTAGAACGGAGTAGATTTTGTCAATACCCCTTTATGTAGAAATATAATTGAATAATAATGAT
>NZ_JAUBUC010000186.1:0-3356 GCF_036705285.1 Microcoleus sp. B4-C1
GCCCGTCCGTTTTGGACGGGCGGGACGCCCATCCCACAAACTTGTGGAAGTTATTTAATTCTCATTCCTTAATAAGTACAGCTTCCTGTACTTACCGCAAGATGGTTCTGTCCTCAAGCTTTCGACTCATTGCAGAGTCTTGTTCCCGTGTGCCCCACGGTACAATTCAAAACCCAAAATACAGGTTTCTAGGCGTACTTGTTGCTCGAAGTTTTTACCCGCGCAAGCTTTTCTGCGCTCAAGCCCATAACTTCAGTTTTCAAGGTGCGTTGCCTTCAGGCGACTGGGTTTTTAATGTGGTTGAATACCCTAGCCACATTACAATATTATCATGACCAAGAATAAAAAGTCGTCCTAGAAGGACGGGGCTTTAGACCCAATTTTTTGGTAAAATGCTTGCAGAGGCTGGTGCAGAAAACGGGCCGATCGCCCGATCGCCATTGTGTCTCACGGCTTTGTATATTCAACTCTAAAACTTAAAATTGCACGGACGATCGGAAATAGCTGACAGCTACATTATGACCAAATTGACTCTGGTAATCGGCAACAAAAATTATTCCTCTTGGTCGCTGCGCGCTTGGCTGGCGATGAAACAAGCTGGACTGGAATTTGCCGAGGTGAGAATCCCCTTAGACTGGCCGACAACCCATGAGGAAATTCGGCGCTATTCTCCTTCGGGAAAAGTGCCAGTTTTAATCGACGGCGACTTGAAAGTGTGGGAATCTTTAGCAATTTGCGAATACGTTGCAGAACGCTTTGCAAATGATTTGTGGCCGACAGATGTAGCCCAACGGGCGATCGCCCGTTCCATCTGCGCCGAAATGCACGCGGGTTTCCAAAATTTGCGCGACAATATGCCGATGGACTGCCGCAACCGCTATCCGGGAGAAGGGAGGACTCCCGGTGTAGAAGCAGAGATCGATCGCATCTTTGCCATTTGGCGCGAATGCCGTCAAAAATTCGGAACAGGTGGCAATATGCTATTCGGAAAATTCACAATTGTTGACGCTATGTTTGCCCCCGTTGTGATGCGTTTTGTAACCTACGGAGTCAAATTAGATTCAGTAACAAAAGCTTATGCGGATGCGATTTTGGCCTTGCCTGCCATCCAGGAATGGGTAGCAGCAGCTTACAGCGAAACGGAAAGTATTCCACACATGAAAATCTAGGAAAAATCAGTTTACTTAAACTCAAATCTCAAATTTCAAGTCTCAAATATGAAATCAGGATGCGGATTCTTTTAGTTGATGATGAAGTTGAGTTGACTGACCCTTTAAGTCGAGTTTTAACGCGCGAAGGTTATACAGTTGATGTGGCATTTGACGGGGCAAGTGGCATCAATTTAGCAATGCAGGGCAATTACGATTTGCTAATTTTGGATTGGATGCTACCGAGACAAACCGGACTGGCAATTTGCCAGAAATTGCGATCGCAAGGACGGAATACGCCAGTGCTATTTCTCACCGCCAAAGATACCGTAGACGATCGCGTACAAGGACTCGACGCGGGTGCAGACGACTATTTAGTCAAACCTTTTGAACTGCGAGAATTGCTAGCCAGAGTCCGCGCCTTGCTGCGGCGGCCTCCTACTTTTGATGCCGAGGTTGCTGTCGGGCGGCTGCAAGTTGCAGATTTACAGCTAGACTACGACAATCAATTAGCTTATCGGGGCGATCGTACAATTGACTTATCAGAAAAAGAATGTCAGTTATTAGAATACTTAATGCGCCATACCGGTCAATTGCTAACACACGAACAAATCCACCAGTATTTGTGGAGTGAAGCAGAAAAACCCAGCAGCAATGTATTAGCCGCTCAAATTCGCCTGCTGCGCCGCAAAATAGAAGTTCCGGGCGAATCTGTCCTAATTCACACAGTCTATGGCAGAGGCTATCGCTTTGGAGAAGCCAATTAAAAATCATAGAAATTGTACAAAAATCATTTTTACTTCTTCCCTCTTCCCTCTTCCCTCGGACTGACATCCATTACATCCGTTACATCCGTTACATCCGTTACATAATCCGTTGCCGAACTTCCTTTTTCCTTCGGCTATATTATCTATTATCGGGAAAGTGTGCACCCTAAACCAGCCTTTACGTATCTTGACAAACCAAAGTAATTACTGTCACCTCCGGCGGACAAAATAGTCTTCCCGGCGCATAAGTCCCCAAACCGCGATTCACGTACAGCAAATTACTCCCAACCTGATGCAAACCGCTAGCCCATTCCCAGTGAGTAACTACTCGATCCCAAGCCGACAGAAAAGGAATGAACTTTCGGATTCGTTTAGGAATAAAATAGCCAATTTTTCTGACCCAAGCGTACAAAGGGCCGATACCAGGAATAACGATTTGACCGCCGTGAGTGTGCCCAGAAAACTGCAAATCAATCCGCCAATTTTGCAGATTTTCAGCAGTATCAGGATTGTGAGACAAGACAATCCGAGGAATTGCGGGATTTATGGATGCCATTACAGGTTTAGGCGCAAAATCGCCCGACCAAAAATCTGCTAACCCAACTAAAGCCAATTCAGACCCCAAAGGATAGATTGCTTCGTTGTACAAAACCCGAATTCCGACGCTATTTAAAGCATTAGTAACCTCGGTTTTTGCCCTTGGCCAATAGTGGTCGTGATTGCCCAAAACCGCGTAAATTCCTACCCGACTTTGCAAGTTTTTCAATCGCTGCACTAAGCCGTAAATAGGTGCGGGATCGTAGCTAATAAAGTCACCGGTTAAAAAAATTAGATCGGGTTCAGCTTCATTTGCCGCAGCAATCGCCTCTTCTAGCAACCATTCCGACAGCCGCACCCCGTCATAGTGAAAGTCCGTAAGCTGTACAATTTTAGTACCGGATAGATTTGCTGGAAGATTGGCGATTGGTATTGTTAAATACTCTATTCGCAGTTTCCCAGTTAATAACCTGTGCATAAATCTAAAGTTTATTGATGACAGAGCGCTACCTCTAGCTTAGCAAATAAACAAGCAAGACTGCCAAACTAGATATTCTTCCCTTTTCCTTCTGTCCTCTGACTAATGACTACAGTCCGGGACGCAAAAAGTGGGATTACTCAATAAAAATGAAACAAAAATACCTAATCTTCAGTTAGGCTTTCTTGCAAAATTGTTTGGGTTTTACGCCCCCAACTACTACAGCATTTTTATAAAAAAATGACAAGCGAAATCCCCATCGCATCGGCTTACCACGCGGGGATTGCCCCTACCAAACACTATCTCATCACTAATGATTTATTACTAAGGATCGCGAATTAAATAACTTACAATTTTAATTGTTATTGTGGGATGGGCGTCCCGCCCTTCCACTCATGACGGGCGGGACGCCCATCCCACTTTCAA
>NZ_JAUBUC010000040.1:0-41074 GCF_036705285.1 Microcoleus sp. B4-C1
GCCCGTCCTTTTTGGACGGGCGGGACGCCCATCCCACAATAACAATTAAAATTGTAAGTTATTTAATTCGCGATCCTTACCATTGGGGTTGACTTTCTATCAAAAGTGTGGCTGCGATGCTGTCTATCGGCTTTGAGAAAAAGTATCCTTGTCCGTATTCGCATTGCAGCGCTCTAAGTAAATTAAGCTGTTCGCTGGTTTCGATGCCTTCAGCAATTACATCCATGCCTAAATGACTGGCTAAAATTAAAATAGTCTGTACAATCGCTTCGTTTCCTTCATCTTCAGTCATGCGGCTGACAAAAGCTCGATCGATTTTTAAAGCATCAGTTGGAAAAGTGTGCAGGCGGCTCAAAGAAGAATAGCCAGTGCCGAAATCGTCAATATATAATTGAATTTGTAAATTTTTCAATTCCGCGAGGATAGCCACTGCTGATTCGGCATTCTCCATGATGACGCCTTCAGTAATTTCTACCTTTAAAGTGCGGGGGTCAAGCTGAGTTTCTTGTAAAATGTCGCGAATGCGATCGATTAAATCCGGTTGTTTAAATTGTTGGTTAGAAAGGTTGACGCTGACAGTCAACGGCGGATTTTCGGGGAATTTTTGGTGCCACTCGTGGATCTGATGGCAAGCCGATCGCATCATCCACCAGCCAATAGGTATAATCAATCTAGTTTCTTCAGCTACTAAAATAAACTCGCCAGGAGCTACGACACCCCGCTGCGGGTGATACCACCGCAGCAGCGCTTCAAAACCGCTGATTCTACCAGTAACAAGAGAGACGATAGGCTGATAGTAAAGCTGAAATTCCTGGGAGTCTAAAGCGCGTCGCAGGTCGTTTTCCAGTTGCAAAAGGGCGACGGCGCGAGTGTGCATACTTAAGTCAAAAACTTCGTGGCGAGCTTTGCCCAATCCCTTAGCATGATACATGGCCGCATCTGCATCTCGGAGCAGTTCTTCAGGCCGATCGTACAACATTGGGAACGGGACATTGGGAACAGGAGAGTCGGAAGATAAGCAAGACAAAGAAGTTTCCCGATCGATATTTCCCAAATTTTCGGGACTCGACAGTTTGCTGGTTTCCCTTGGATATCGAGGCAAACCAGAACAAACAATCCCAATGCTAGCACTGGTAAAAACTTGATATTCGTTAAGGTAAAAAGGCTCTGCCAGTTCCGCTTGCACTCGTTCGGCAATCTGGATCGCATCCTCGGTGCTTTTGATATTTTCCAGCAAAATAGCGAATTCGTCGCCACCAAGACGCGCAACGGTATCTCCAGCGCGCAAACAGATTCCCAGGCGCTGCGCGATCGCGATGAGCAACCGATCGCCCACTAAATGCCCCAAACTGTCGTTAACAACCTTAAAGCGATCAAGATCGATAAACAGCACCGCAAACAAAATTTCGGGGCGGCGTTTGGAAAGATCGATCGCGTGCCCCAAGCGATCCATAAATAAAGCTCGGTTGGGCAAACCGGTTAGCATATCGTGCAAAGCATCGTGTACCAACTTATCTTCTGCTATTTTGCGGAGGGTAATATCTTCGACAGTGCCTTCGTAGTAAAGTAAATTTCCGTCAGGATCGCGAACTGCCCGGCCGTTCTCGGAAACCCAGATAGTAGTGCCGTCAGCGCGGTAAACTTGGGACTCGAACTCAGACACAAAACCGTGTTTTTCGATCGCGCGCAAAAACTCGACACGGCGGTTGGGATCGAGGTAGAGTTGGCTGTCGATGTTGCGTATGTTCGCGATCAAGTCGGCGGCCGAGGAATAGCCGTAAATTCTCGCCAAAGCAGGGTTAGCGCTGAGGTAGCGTCCGTCGGGCGTTGTCTGGAAAATGCCTTCGATCGCATTTTCAAAAATACTGCGGTATTTCTCTTCGGCCTGTTGCAGCGCGAATTCTGCCTGCTTGCGATCGGTGATATCGGTCAACGTGCCGAGATAGCCTAGAACTTCCCCGCTTTTGGTAATTTCTGGCACTGCTTGCCAAAATACCCA
The DNA here is from genome assembly GCF_036705285.1 of Microcoleus sp. B4-C1. Lineage (NCBI taxonomy): Bacteria > Bacillati > Cyanobacteriota > Cyanophyceae > Oscillatoriales > Microcoleaceae > Microcoleus > Microcoleus sp. B4-C1. The sequence continues at coordinate 2,000 of NZ_JAUBUC010000040.1, forward strand.
GGTTGTCAACTCACCGTTGCAAAAGCGGTACTCTAACTTACATGGCAACTTGTCTATGACAGCGCGATACCACTGGCTCAAAACACGCTCGCGGTCTTCGGGATGCAAACTTTGCGCCCAACCTTCGCCGAGTGCCTTTGGCGCAGTCAGTCCCGCCATCTCCAAAAATCGCTCATTGACGTACAAGCAATCTCCAGCAGCATCGGCGCGGAAAATCCCGACCGGCAGTATTTTTGCCAAGGTGTAATAGCGATATTCGCTTTCTAGCAACGCGCTGGCAGCTACTTTAGTCTCTGTGATGTCAAACATTGCGCCTTGAAGGATGACAGACTTGCTTGCTTCATCGCGAACTGCGGTAGCTTGATCGCGGAACCAGACGACTCGACCGTTGCGGGCGATCGCGCGGTATTCTGAAACCAGCGACCCCTCGCAGAAGATATCTTCTCCATCGCTGAATTTCTGTGTAGCGTTTTCAACTAACACGCGGTCACGGTCTTCTGGGTGAACGAGTTTCAGCCACAGGTCGGGATCGGCTCTCCATTCAGATACAGAATAACCCAGAAAAGTCTCGATTTGCGGGCTGATGTAAAGTTTGGCAGCCTTGCGGTTGAGGGGAGAAATGTAGGTGACAGCGGGCATTTGTTCTACCAGGGCGCAGTATTTCGCTTCTACAGTGGACAGTGCTGCTTCTAGGCGCTGCCGCTCTAATTCAGCGGCTGCCCGTCCGGCAAAGATACTGAGAATTAATCGGAATTTGGCAAGATGTGCTTCCACCAGGGGTCGATCGTGAAAAATACAAATAATCCCTAAAGGTTCGCCGTAAGAGTTTTTCAGCAAGACTCCCAGGAAACTGCGCGCACCCGTAACTACCGGTCTGCGGTCTTCTGGAAAGGTTTCCCCGAGGTAGTCTGGACAGGAATACATTCCCTCCTCCAGCACCCGCGCTTCGGGAGTATTGGCAGTGTCGCACTCAAAATTTGGCTGCTGCTGTCCGTCGCTCCAAAAACTGATAACTTGCAATCTATCGGCAGCAGCATCGGTGCGTGCCTTCGACTTAATCGATTTGGCAGCGACGGCGGTGCGAACTCCGAGTGCTGAAGCTAAGTGGCACACTAAGGCATCAAAGAATTCTGCTCCCCCCGGCGAATCAGTACCTGCTAGGATTTCGCCCAGCAAATCTTCCTCTAATTGCGCGAAAGCATTAACTTTGGGAGGATTCTCGGCATTCGGGCGATCGGGATTTTGCCCCATCGAACCCGCAATGCTCAGACTTAGCGTTTTGCTATTTCCAGGCCCCAGAATAGGCGAAGAATTCACACTTAGGCGCTGTTGCTTAGCCAAGAATACAGCGCGACCCATACCTAAAACTTTACCCAAGAAGCTGTCAGTTGCCGGCCACAGATTTGAGTTGGGAAAAATCAAAAAGTTTTTCCGCATTTTCAATCCCGCAGATAAATCGTCGGGTTTTAATTCTGCCAACTGCCGTTGCTCTTTGGCTAGCGGTAGACTAGAAGGCCTTCGGTGCCACTTGAGATAAATCGCGGACACCACGGCTAAAGTCGTCAATAATCCCAGAAGATATGCAAGAATCTCAAAGTAAAAAAATAAATCTCGATCGAACATCGATTAGCACCGCTCGACAATTATTGTAGTTATCTGAAGCCAATCTATTTAAAAATAACTAAGTATCGTCACGGATGGGTAACGAATACAAGGTCAGATCGCCCTGAAAGCGACAAGAGAGTTAACAGTTCACAAAAAACCTGGCAATACTTGACATTACCGAACTTTTTGTATTTTTTTTCGTACAGGCTGAAACCGTACAGGTGAAATTGTAAACACATATATACGATTGTGGCACTCCTCTAAGGGGGTGAGTTTACGTTTACTTTTCTAATCATAATTAACGCTGCATTCACATCAGCATTAATCCGACTTTCATTCCAAGACCGAAACCACCCGCGTTTATCGATCTTACCCTGATAAGAGTCTTGCTTACCGACAGGCTCTAAATCCCCTAATCTGCACTTATTTGTATAATATGCTTGTGTAACTATTATGTTGATACCGACTAGCTCAGTTTTGTAAATAATAAACTTTACGATTTCGGTATGAGGAATTACACCCAAAATTTGATGCTTTTTTTGTAATTTTATATTGTGTTTATTTCTCACATTTGTGTCAATAATGAACTGAATTATTTTCCGAGCCACCAACCGCTTGATAATCAAACTGCTGGTTTTATCTTGGTAGTTTTCTAATCGTTTATTTCGTTTAAAGGTGATTTGCTGAATTTGGCGCCTGGTAGATTTTCCCTGCTCAATTTTTGACAGTAAAAATGCTTGGCGCTGATTGAAACATTGATTGATTGATGTGAGATTTTTTTGAGAATCATAAATAGTTGGAATAAATGTTGGCTTATTGGATGCCACAGCTACGAGGCGATCTATCCCTAAATCTATACTTGCTCTAAGGTGGCAATTTAAATTCACCAACGTTACAAGCTTTTGATGGGCAGCCTCAACAAAGTAGAGCGCTGTTGCAGGAACTATTCTTACCTTTATGACATCTTGGGACTTTGTAGAAATTATTATGTCACTTGGAGAGAAATGAAGTAGTCCCTTATTGGAGTCGCTCCCCCTTTTTTTTATGGATTGGTTATCAGAACTGAACAAGTTACCTGTACAGATTCTATGTTTGTATTGGGGGATGCTGGGGAGAAATGAAAATTTAGGTATATTTCGGTCATACGCTATTCTTGATTTTTGGCAATCCTCCCAATCGTGAACAACTTGTTTGAAAACTTGCTTGCTAATATTAGCAGGGAATGAGTGAGAGAAGTCTCTAGGTTTGAAGATGGCAAATAACTGTCTGATAATTTTAGTGCCACCAACTTTAGAACCCGAAGTGAAAAAGTGTGTCCTCATAAATATTTACCACGATCGTAGAGATTTTTGAACAGAAATGATAAGCCATCAAACTGTTTATAAAACTGATGCTGCCGATCTATGTAATGCCTTTCAACAACCCTCATAAATTTTGGGATAAACGAAAAGTTTTTTGTTGCTTTGCTAAGCAATGTACAATAAAGTCTAGGGATTATCTGATCTAGTGTAACACTCATGATGAAAGCGATCGTTTTTCAAACCCCCGGAAGCCCGTCCGTATTGAAAGTGCAAGATATCCCCGCCCCTACTATACAAAGAGAAACTGAAGTTTTGGTGCGGTTGCGAGCGGCGGGTATCAATCCGATAGATACTAAGTTGCGATCGCGCGGCACTTTTTACCCCGATAAAGCTCCTCACGTTTTGGGGTGCGACGGTGCTGGAGTCGTAGAGGCTATCGGTGCTGGTGTGCAAAGTTTCCAAGTGGGAGACGAGGTTTTTTTCTGCAATGGCGGTTTGGGCGGATCGATCGGGACTTATGCTGAGTTTGCCGTTGTAGACGAACGTTTTCTCGCCCTCAAGCCTGCTGCTTTAAGTTTTGCTGAGGCGGCGGCGGCACCGTTAGTTTTAATTACAGCTTGGGAATCGCTGTACGATCGAGGGCGCTTGCAAGCCGGTCAAAAGGTGCTGATTCAAGCTGGTGCCGGCGGTGTCGGCCACGTCGCGATACAGTTGGCGAAGTTGCAGGGTGCAGAGGTTTGCACCACTGTTAGTTCTGAGGAAAAAGCCAATTTTGTCAAGCACCTAGGTGCAGATGCAGTTATTTTATACAAAAATACCAATGTTGTCGATGAGGTTTTGACTTGGACTCAAGGACAAGGAGTTGATTTGGCTTTCGATACAGTCGGGGGAGAAACTTTTTACCAAACTATTCCGACTGTGAAAATTTATGGAGATTTGGTAACAATTTTGGAACCAGATCCGGCTTTGGGCAATTTGAAAACAGCGAGAATGCGGAATCTGAGAATTAGTCTGGAATTAATGTTGACACCGATGCTGGAAGGTTTGGTGGAGGAACAGGAACAGCAGGCTCAGATTTTGCAGAAGTGTGCTCGTTTGTGCGATCGCAACTTGCTAAAAATTCACGTCAGCAAAACTTTCCCTCTCGAAGAAGCGCAAGCCGCTCACGAACTGTTAGAAACAGGATCGGTAACAGGTAAAATAGTGCTTGAAATTGGGGCTTAAAAATGCGGATGCTTAAAATTGCGGCTTGAAGAATCGCGGGCGATCGCAAGAGACTGTTGGCGAATTTAAAAAAGGTGAAACCAAACATCCCATAATCATCCCAGGAAAGCTATAGTAATCCTTGCAGGAGCAGTAAATTTTTTACCCCACCCCAACCCTCCCCTTACCAAGGGGAGGGAGTAATAAATTCACAAATGATGCGAGGATTGCTAAGCTGTTGTACACCTAATTTGACAGTCAATTTTTATACAATTATTGTGGAACGGGCAGGAGATCCCGTCATACTACTCACCATTTGCATAATACAGGTCGTGACGCAATAATTAGTTGGGCGGGGGAATCGCTTTGCCCATCCTATATAGTTTTAGGTTATGATTGAGAATTATTAAACTGCATTTTTCAAAGGAACTTGCTTTGCTGAGGATAAACAATTATGGATAACTTCTAGAGCAACAGCTTTAACTACATTAATACTTACACTATTACCAGTTGATGATAAGCTTTATCATCGTTAGGATGCAAAATAAAACTATCTGAAAAACCTTGTAACCGTGCTGCTTCGCGGGGAGTAATCCTGCGGACTCGGTTATGAGAGTAAACTCCTAATCTATTAGCATCACTGGCAACAATTGTTACCGAAATCTTATGCGGATCGAGAAATTTATAGACTTCAAAGAAAAAGTTACCGGCTACAGGTTTGTGCTGATTGTTGTTCCCTTGCAGGTACTTTTTTGTTACCAAGGAATCCAAAACTTTATCGAGATTGGGATGAGCCACAAAAGTAGCTATTTGCTCTTTAGTTAATAGCTTGTCATCTGGCTCATGCCCAAATTATTTATTTCGCCTTTTCAAAATAAAACTCTTCATCAACTCAATTTTGTCTAAACTGAACTCGCCTCGCAAACCCAGTTCCCAAGAATGAAGAGAAGTGCCACCGCGATAGTCAATTAGTCGCCTACCCGGTACTGGTAAAGTAACTGAGCGTCGGGATTAATTTCGCTGCTTAAGAGGCATTCCGTTCCCAGATTCAAGGAACGAGCGGCGGATTCAAACGCTAATCTCATGCCCCCTCTTCCTGAGAATAAGTCAATAAAACGGATTTTTTTCAGGGCTATTAAGCCGACGGTAAAAACTCATCTTTTCTACTATTTTTCAATCGAGGCAGAGCCTCTAGATATTCATTGGTCTTCGAGGAGATTGCCTTGAGAGTCTTCGAGGAGAGTGACAAGTGCTACAGCAGACTGGGTGTTGAAGCCGATGAGCTGAAACTCTTCGACTATAACTTTTTCTTTGTTGGAGCTTTGCGCTATGCTCGTGACAGCTTCGCGAAGATTTTGCATTGCTGTACTGATGATTTCTTTGGATATCATGTTTTCCTCGGCTTGATTCCCTTTTGGATCGCCAGTTTGTAAGTTATTCATGAGTATATTTTTTCTCCAGAAAAATTGATTGGTATCGACAGCAAAGTCATTCTCAGATGAACCTGTATTTGTAGAGATTCGACTTGGACGAATAGAAATCGCACTAAATCATCCTTCCTCCATGAGTGATCGCTTAACTTTTAAGGCAGTCGCTACAAAAGCGGCGATCGCTGGGAATACTCCTTTAGAGATTAGGCCAAATATCTCTGATGAAAATTACAAAAGCTGTCGCAGTATGCGAGGTATTGAAAACATTAGAACCCGGCGCAAACACAGTATTAGTTTCGTTAACAAGTATACCAATGATTTCGTTAGGGTCGGTTCGGCCTGCAAATATATTACGTTGGACGCTCACTAATCTCTGCATTTCTCTTTGGTTAGGTGGCAGTTGCTCCTGGACATCGTCATTCCAAGGCGTGCCAGTACGATCCCAATTTAGCGAATAGGAAAAGCTATATGTATTGTTATCTATGTCGGATGGTTCAGCGGTATAAACTTGTCCATTAATAGTATCTAATCGCAAAGTTTCTCGACTTTCTTCCCGTACTTCTTGTTGCATGGTCTGTAGTTGATCACCCTGCGGGGAACCACCAAAAAACTGAGGAGTACCACCCGCAAACCAAAAATTACCATTATATGGATTCATATCAGCCTTAATAGGAACGATCATGTATTCACTATTGCATAGAATTACATAGGATTTAGGTCGCTTCTTGCAACGGTTTTTTGCTTTTTTGGCATTGTCACGAATTGTAGTGAACATGATAAATTATCCTGTTTAGTGAACTAGATTGATTTGTGTGAGCATACTCAGTTTTTTTGTTTCTTTCGGTGATAATCGTTCACCTCAGAAGTTAATAGGGGTTAAGGTACTATTCAGCCCAGAAACTTGAGCAAACAGGGCTAAATCATCAAATCGGAATTCCTGAAACCCTAATTCTATGTTATTGAACATGAAGACCCAGACCCTTTTTAGGTACTGGTCTTTTGCTTTTGCGTCATAGGTAAAACCCACCTTCACCAGTTCCAGCTCCAGGGATAACCACTCCCTGGTCACTTGATGAAATGTGACCTATTTCTTCGCCAGACAAACCCCGTAAATGCAAATTCATCCCACCTGGACCATAGGTCAAATCAAAGTTAGCTCTCCAGCCCTGACTCGCAAGCCAGTCAACCCCATAGTTGAGCTTTGCCGTACCTTGCCAAGAACCACCACCAAAAATAGGCGAACTTGGTGTAGAGATATAAGCGTCCCCTCCAAAGGTTGCTAACTTTCCTGTTTGATCCGAGTTCTGAAAATCTACCTTAATATACGTGTGTGCAGGGGGGGGCAATAACTCATACGTTATTGATATCTCTACGTTATAGTTATACTCCACAGGAGAAGGTGGATCAACAGGTGGAGCAGGAGGGGTTGGGATACCTGGGATACCTAAGACCGATCCTATATCTCCTAAATCCTTTGTGGGCCATTTATCAAAAGCACCTTTCAGCACATCTATGGCTCGCTGTATTTGTTGTGAAACCTCATCGGCTTCACGCTCACATTCTTTTTGTTCCTCTTCCTCATCCTCATTATTGTCAGGAGCTCGATCTCGACCTTCTGAAGGATTTTGTCGTGCAAACCCTTCCAGCAAAACATGTGCCTGGAACAAAGTAATCATTGAGAAGAACGGTACAAATACCCAACCAGCCACTCCTCCGATCATCAACCCAACCAGCCCGACCAATCCGGCGACTTTATCCTTGAGATCTGTTAAGACACTTACAGCGTCTGGACTATCTACCCTATATCTTTTTGCGGTTTCCTCTATCTCAATCCACAATCCAATTATTTTATCTTTATCGTCCTTTGAGGTTTCTTCGCCCTCTGTTTTTCCAGCTTCATCGAAAAATTTTGTGATTGCTTCTACCAAACTTGGATCGACAAGCAAGCCTAATCGAGATGTTTCCTTTTCACGTCCTTGTGCTATCTCAGCCGCGAACTCATTTGTGTAGCTTCCGATACGTTCGATGAGCGGGGTGAGTATATCGCTTGGCACAGGTGTCTTCCCACTTGGAGGCAATGCCGGTCTGGTTTCCGGGTTGCCAGAGTTTTGGTAAAGTGCCTTAATGATGCTTTTCCCCTCTTCCCAGATATCATTAGAAAGTTCCCAAATAATCACTCCCTGCGCTCCCACATCCTTTAAGAAATTCAGTTTGCTAACAGCAGTGCCTGGAGTTTCAAAGTAGATATTGTGAGTATACGGGTAATTTCCTGAAGCAGAGATAAAAGGAGGTCTAGGTGTACTTCCCGACACTTTAATATTGCCATTGGCAGCCCTATGAGCATCTGGAAATTGAGCCAGGATATCTTTGTACCGAATCGATTTATACCCTGGAGGAACTTCACCACTCAAGTCATCTGGATCTTTTCCATAGGCAAAATCATAGCCATAGATCGGCACTCCTGCGGCGATCTTGTCTCTGGGTATATTTTGTCCTGCACCCTGCCAGTTCACAAATAACGGATTCGTCCAGTACCAAAGTGTGTCTTCCACTGAAAGAATAGGATTATTTACAATCCCACCACCAGGCCACTCTCCCTGTTGTTCTTCAACATATGACTCCTGATTGCGTATCTTATACAGGGTTGTATGTGGCCCCACTGGAGAACTATTCCAAGATCCAGTAAGATCGTAGGTCATAATTCCCAGCCAATCCACATAATCTGCTAATTTTGGGTCATAGTTATTTCCATACCATGAGGTGCCAAAAATAGCTGCAGAAACCAATTTATCAGGCATAGCTTGCTTTAATTTTTGAGCAAACAAAGTCAAAGCAGATCCAGCCGGATGAGGTCCATCACCTTTTGGTCTTCCTCCCTGATCCTGTTCGCCAGGTTTGCCCCACCAGCACTCTAAATCCAGGTCTACGCCATCTAGATGGTTTGAGTTGACAAAATTGACTACATTTTGTACGGCGCGATTCAGAAGTGGATTATCGGGATTATTTCCTATAGAAGTCATCAAATTGAGGAATCCATAATCAACTGCACCTCCCAGCGCAATTGAGATTCTCGTACCGTTTCGATGTCCGGTGTTGACCACATCTGAGAGGATTGCCTTAACCTCATCCAAAGACTTTGGTTCAAACTCACCGATATTTACCTCACTAAACATGAGAAATGAGACGATGCCGTGTGTGATGTATCGATACATCTCATCATTGGCATAGTTAAATCCCTCTTTCTTTCTCCAAGTAGGAATATAGGCAATGATTTTAGCTTGTGCGGTAGGCGTGTGAGGTGTTTGATCGTACAACTCATCGTAAAACCGCCAACCATTATGATCTGCATCCCCTACCCCTGGTTCTGAAGCCCAGAAGTTGGCATAAAAGATGTTGCCATTGTATTTGACCATCGATCCGGTCGGGTACCCTTCGGGTTTAGCTACCCAGTCAGGAACGTTTGAATAATCTTGAGAGAATCCCATTTTTCAACTCCTTTCGCTAAATAAACTGTTCTACATTTAACTTACAATAAATCTGCCATTAGACATCTCCGATTAGGAGACTAAAACCCTTGCAATGCTTGAGTCAAAATCTAAATTCGGTCGATGTCTAATGAAGATAGATGCCGTTAGAAAACTGATTGACCCATAAAATTTCCTTGAGGACTGTAGCGGCAAACGAGTCTAGCGTTCCCATCACCACCGTCAACAACAGCACATCCTACTTGCGTAGTATTCTTCCAAACCATTTGAGTATAGTGACCGACATCCTGCCAATTGCCAGTATTACTAACATTCGGGAAAGTTCCACTGACAAAATGCTGCTTTTCGTTACCAAAACTCTGAATCATTTGCGTAAAAGAGAACGCCCCTGAAGTACCCATCCAAAGGTTCTCTCCTTCTCCTTCCGCTCCACTATGCTCAAATAATCCGTTAGAACTGAGGTAATTTGCCCACTCTTGAGCATGACTCGCCAAAGTATCAGACCAAGTGAGGGGTGGAACTCCGACTTGCGATCGGTACGAGTTGTGGGCGTTCAGGATCTCTTGCGCCATACCACCGCCTGACGGAGCAGATGGAGTACCTTGTTCGACTTGTTTGAAGGATGAGATCATATCATTCCAGGCGTTGGTGACCCAAGGATATTGACCTGGTGTAAGCTGAAAACTTCGCCCTTGGAAGTTTGCATGCTCAAAAAATTCCCAAGTGCCGGAGTAAACTTTAATTGAGGATATTTTGTCGTTCCAAAAATCCCCAACATAAGAATAGTCCTGATCCAGAGAACCTGATGCGGTTCCAGAGAATTGGGAATCCACAAAAATTTCGACTGACATAATTAACCCTCCAAAATTTTAAAAAGAGTTATTTCTGGCTTCTTCGGGTCAATATAAATCCATTTGCAAGTGTTAGTTGCAGAAGGTCAGTTTGATTGGCTAACCTTCTGCACTCTTAATAACTGCTATTAGCAGTGGTTAGTTTGACAAGCTTTCCAAATCTGTTAAGCAGGAATTTGAAGTTTCTGACCAATTTGCAAACTTGTAGGGGAAACGCCAGGATTTGCACCTGCAATTTTGTTCGCGTTCGCATCGCTACCATCACCATAGTAGGCAAGTGCAAGATTGGAAAATGTATCTCCAGACTCTACAGTATGTTGACAGGGGGGTTGACCTTGTTTACTGGACATATTTTTTTCCTTGAAAGATTATTGACGTAGTTGTGTTAGATAAGTAGTTAGACAGAATTAACTACACAAATACATAAATGCAATCATCCTAAATTAGCGACGGGTGCATCTACTAATTTAGTCTTTCGCCTCACAGCACCTCTTTCAGGACACTTTGGCAGAATTTAGGAGAATTTGTGGCGAGGGCGGGCGATTGACAAAAAAAACCCGGCCAAAATTGGTCGGGAGTTAGATCCCGTCTCTGGATTCAATTTAAATGCGTAGCAGCTTATATACAGCGTATTCCAGGTTTATGAAATACACCTATAGCAATCCTAAATCATTATCAAGACTATGATACAATTATATGCAATACTTGATTGTGACAATAAAAAATGGATAACTTACAACTGCAACAAAAAGATAGAGAAAAAGAAATAGCCCAATTAGAATCTTTCATTAAAAGCGATATCGATGCCAGAGAACTAAAACGAGCAATAGCTGTAAGGATGGCGCTCTCAGGTAAGAGCTACAATGAAATCAGCAAAATTTTAGGTGTAAGTAATTTTTTTATTGGTTATTGGAAAAAACAATTTAAAACCAAAGGCATCGCCGGAATCAAACTAGGACATAAAGGGTCAAAAGGGTATTTAACAGCTCGACAAAATACTGAAGTAATCGAGTGGTTAAAGAATAAAGAATATTGGAATTTAGATGAGTTGGTTACTTATTTAGAGCGAGAATTTGGTGTAACATATAAATCAAAACAGAGTTACTATGAACTTTTCGAGCGGGCGAAAATTAGTTGGAAAAAAACTCAAAAAACCAATCCTAAATTTGATAAAAAACTGGTAAAAAAAAAACGGAAGAAATTAACTATATTTTATTTAAAAACAAGGATGGTATAGAATCTGGGGAAATAATAGTATTGTTTTTAGATGAATGTCATCTACTTCATGGTGATTTAACTGGTTATGTTTGGGGTCAATCAAAAATCAGAATTGAAGTCCCAATTACCAATGAAAAAGATAGACAAACTTATTTTGGCGCCCTCAATTATCAAAGCAAAGAATTCCATATTCAGAGCCATCCATCTGGTGATGGAAAATCAACAGTTAAATTCATAAAATACTTACAAAATAAATATAAAAATCGAAAGATTATCTTGATTTGGGATGGAGCTAGTTATCATAAATATGGCGAATTTAGAGACTTTTTATTAGAACTAAATGGTGACAAAGAACCTGATAATTGGTCAATAACTTGTATTTTATTTGCTCCCAATGCTCCCCAACAGAATCCCGTTGAAGATATTTGGTTACAAGCTAAAAACTTTTTAAGAAAGTATTGGTATTTATGTAGGTCTTTTAAGATTGTCAAATTTTTATTTGAGTTTTTTACTAACGAACATAAATTTGATTTCCCCAAAATACGTCAATATACTTACACAGAGAAAATCATTTAGGATTGCTCTAGATATAGAAAATCATTTAGGATTGCTATAGAATACGCTGTATATCAAATCCGTTGGCATCGGAACGATTCATCTGTCTCTTCCGTTTCTCTGTATTCTCTGCGCCCTCTCCGGTTTAATTCGGTTCTATAAACAAGAGCGAAAACCGCATAGGGAAAATGCCATTGTCGATCGAGAAACTTGGGGGTCAAGTGCTTAAATTGACACGACGAAAGGCACGGCGCCGTGTCCTAATTTTGCATAACTAACGGCGATTCACTTGTAACCAAATTTCCAGCGTCACCAGCAGCCACAGCTTCAGCCCATAGCGGGGAAAAACTTCCCCACGATAGTTTAGCCACTCGCGGATTAGTGTTCGATCGACGTAAGGCGCGATCGCCGCATGACGATTCAGCAACAACGATCGCGCTTGTCGCTGCCAATCCCTCAAAAACCACTGCTGCATCGACATCACCATCCCGCTTTTCGGACGGTTGACAATGACATCGGGCAGCAAATCCGCCACAGCAGCCTTGAGCACGGCCTTTTCTTGCGCGCCCGAAAGCTTGTACTCTGGGGGAATTTGTAAACTCAGTGCCACCATCCGCGCATCGAATAGGGGCGATCGAGCTTTTAGTCCCGCCGCAGCCGTGAGATTATTCACCTTGGTCAAAATATAATCGGCTCCTTTAAACTCAATGTTGAGCCGCATCAGCCGATTCAAAAACGTCGTTTCTGTCTGTTGCAATTCCTCAGCAAAGACGGAAGGCGCATTCTTCACCTTTTCCCAAACCTCCGGCTTCAGCAAACGCGGCAAATCCACATAGCATTTTTGAAACGAAGTCAAATAAGCTGCGATCGGATCTGGTTTACCCTGAATCGAACCGTACAAACTATTCAGCAGCATCGGCTTATTTTTCGGCCCGCCAAAACACGGATCGCCACCTTCGCCATTGAGTACCACGTCTGCAAATTGCTTTGCCGATCGCCCCAACAGCAAATTGGGAACCGTCAAGCCTTCCCCCACCGGATCATCCATCGCCGCCAGCGTTTCCGGTAGCAACTCCCAAATTTGCTTTGGCGAAACTTCTAAAATATGGTGTTCAGTGCCACAATGTGCTGCGACGAGGTTGGCAAATTCAATCTCGCTGGGATAGTGAGCGCCAAAGTGCATCGAAAAAGTGTGTACCGGACGATCGTGCAGTCGCGCTGCGATCGCCGTGACGCAACTTGAATCAATACCACCGGAAAGATATGCTGCGACTGGTTCTCCCGCTGGTAGCGCTTCCTGCACCAGTTGTTCCAAAAGCGATCGCACTTGTTGACTATGCCATTCCAAAGGGCGATCGGCATTAGTAATTTGCTCCTGCGGTTCCCAGTATCTTTGCGCCTTAACATCCGGTAAATACAAGTAGCTACCAGGGCGCAACTCTCGCACCGCTTCCCACAGCGTTTGTGCTCCGGGTACAAAAGCACAGCACAAATAGTCGCGCAAAGCAACCAAATCGAGTGTGCGATCGTGATACGGATTGAGCGATCGCAGTCGGGGCGCGATCCAGCGAGTCGTTCCTGTACGGTTGTAATAGAGGGTTTTGGCTCCAACGCGATCGCGCCCCAGACACAAGGTTTTCTCCTCTCGATCCCACACTGCAAGGGCAAATTGTCCTGACAGCAAGCTCAGTGTTTTAGTACCGTACTGCTCCCATAGCCGCCCGACGATCGCCAAATCGGTCAATCCCTCGGTATCAATCTGTTGTTTGAGCATTGGGGTGCGATCGAAGCAGCAGTCACCTACCAGCACAAATCGCTGATTGGGGCTGAAGGTGGGTTCAGCTCCGATTATGGCAAAACCGGACGTTTCCCAAGTTGCAGGGTGCGATCGGGCTTCTGGGCCCCAAGCAATGACCCAATTCGGGTAGATAGACTTCTGAGTCTGCATTTTAAATAAAACATCTCCCATAATTATTGTGGAACAGGCATCTTGCCTGTTCAAAACAGGCTTTTCTACAGGTGACTATTAGCTTAAAAAATATTAGAAAGTAACTTATAAATCAACCGAAAAATAGCTGTTCCAGCGATCGCACCCAAAGCACCCAACCATCCCACAAACAACACGCCAGTGATCGGAGAATTCGGATAAATCGCACCTGCAGCCGTCTGTAAAACCGGGAAAAACCACAGCAAAGCCACAGTACCTGCACCAATAATCAACATCTCAGTTTGTTCGATCGCCCTGCGATACTGGCCGTAAATCAAACCCGCCACAATCATCCCCAACAATCCGATACTCAAGCCAGGAGAGGGCAGCAAACTCGTCAGGGCGATCGCCAGCACCCCCGCCTCAAAACCCGTAAACGCCGCCCCCGACAAAACCTCCCAAATCGAAAAAGTCGCTCTCTGCGAAGGTTGCAGCCCGGATGGAGGTGTTGCATGAACAGGCACAGGAGGCGGCTGAGTCGGTGGTAGCTGCTGAGTCGGTAGGGGAGTCGGAGTCCGTAGGGTCGGTGGCTGCACGACGATGTTAGGCTGTTGAGGCCCAGACATCAGAGCTGCTTCCACCTCACTCGCAGATTGAAACCGCTGACTGGGAGCTGATAATAACATTCGATCGAGAACATGAGCCAAACGCGAACTTACCTGCACCCGCGAATGCCAATTCCATTCGTTTCTGTAACTATCAAAAAGCTCCGTCGGCTGCAAACCACTCAGCAAAGTAATACAAGTCACAGCCAAAGCATACAAATCCGTTGCCGGATAAACTTCTTGCCCGCTCATCTGTTCTGGGGGAGCGTAACCCAAAGAATAAATACCAGTCGAAGCTTTTGCACTCCCAACACTTTGTGTTACTTGTTTAACAGCCCCAAAATCTAATAAATAAAGCCGACCATTTTTACCCCGCATAATATTAGCAGGTTTAATATCCCGGTGAATCGAACCGCGAGAGTGTACAAAATCGAGAACCTTCAAAATTTCCCGCAGCACCTCCACCGTTTCCGCCTCCGAAAACCTGCCTTTAACAGCCTGTTCATCCTCCAAATTTTTACCGTCAATAAATTCTTGAACCAGATAGAAAAACTGATCGTTTTTTCCCGGCTGCAAACTCGTAACAGTCAGCTCAAAAAAAGCCAGCAAACTCGGAATTTGGGAATGTTCGTTTCCCAGTTCTTCCAGCACCGCCGCTTCCCGTTCAAACAGAGTTTGAGCGATTTTTAGCTGGGGCGGAGTCAGACTTACCGACGGCTGCAAAAGTTTAGCAACGCACTGCCGCATCGCCGGAGTATCCCGGTCTCTGGCCAAAAACGCCGCCCCAAAACCGCCTTGACCCAACAACCTTACGGGCAAATAGCGGCCCCTCAAAATCATGGGCATCCCGCAAGCGGTGCAAAACTTTTGCTGCACCGTTTTCAGCCGCGAACTGTCATCGAGGTCGGGAAAAGAGTTTTGAGGGCGCGGGCAGCCCGGGCGGGTGCAGTAAACTTCCATTTTTGTTTGCTAAGAAGAGGGAAGAAGGAAGAGGAAAGAAGGAAAAGGGAAGAACGAAGAAAAAGTGATGGTTAAACCAGATTTCGATTTCTCAACTCACCGCGAACTGCTAACTGCCAGCGACCTAAGAGATTAACTTCCCGCCGAATTGGGAGTTGCTATTTCTATGAATCCCAAATCGAGTACCGGGGGTTCTTTCTTCTCCAGGATGGTCGAATAAGTAGCAAACTGGGGCAAAATTTCATTGCTGAAAGCCTCTGCTGCTTTAGAACGGTAGCGGTTGGGGTTGTAAATCAGCGACAAAATCCGAGTTACCAAAACTTCGTCCATTTGAGATTTGTGCAAGACGCCCATGAGCAACTCTTTTTCGATCGCCGAAACCGAGACAAAAGCAGCTCCCAGCCCCGACTGAACGGCATTTTTAATGGCTTCGATCGAATTTAGTTCCATCTCTATTTTTAAGCGGCGCGTGTCAATGCCGCAGCGAGTCAGTACCTGATCGATTACTTTGCGGATCGTAGACTGCGAATCGAGGGATATAAACTGCAATTTGTAAAGGTCTTCTTTTTGGATAGTTTCTTGTTGTACCATCGGGTGAGATGGAGGAAGAATCAGAGCCAGTTCGTCCTCAGCGTAAGGAACAATTTCTAAAGCTTCTACAAGTTCGGTAGGAATTTCTCCGCCAACAATTGCCAAATCGATTTGCCCGTTTGCCACACTCCACGCCGTGCGGCGGGTCGAGTGAACGTGAAGCTGTACTGCTACATCCGGGTACTTTTGGCGAAACATCCCGATCATCCGGGGCAGCAAATAGGTTCCCGTTGTTTGAGAAGCGCCGACGATCAAAGTACCACCTTGGAGATTTTGCAAGTCTTCCAGGGCTCGACAAGTTTCTTGGCAAAGCGATAAAATTTTCTCGCCGTAACTCAGCAGCAGGTGTCCGGCTTCGGTTAGTTGCGCCCGCCGCCCCCCCCGGTCAAACAGCGGCACGTCCAATTGTCTCTCTAAGTTTTGCACCTGCAAGCTAACTGCTGGCTGGGATACATAGAGGCTGTCCGCGGCGCGTTTGAAGCTTCCTTCAGAGGCGATCGCCTTGAGAATGCGTAACTGGTCTAAAGTGAAAGGAAGGTCAGACATATATCTAAATTGTCAGTAGGTGTAGGGGCGGGTCTTCTGTCAATCTCTGCGGTCAATCGACAAGCTGGTTCGATTTGGTGTGCAACAGTCGGAGTTGACTTCGATGCCAGTCATTTGGCTGCAACACACGCAACCTTAAAGTCAGTTGTACTCGTCCTCTGTCTGCGGTCTTTAGTTGCTATTGGGTCACTAATGACTGATGACTGATGAGTGATGACTGATAACCGCTGAATGCTCCCATAGATACTTTGTGACACAAATTGGCCGAGAATCAATAACTTTTCTTAATATTTGCAATGACGATCGACTTGGCGCTCGACTCCCACTTAGTTATTCTGGGCTTATTACTGGTTTTTGCGATCGCCCACAGCGGTTTAGCAGCCCTCCGGCCCAAAGGTGAAAAGCTGATCGGGCCGAGACTTTACCGCGTTTTGTTTGCCCTTGTCAGTTTGCCGCTAGCCGTCATTCTGATTGTCTACTTTTTCAACCACCGTTACGACGGCGTACAGCTTTGGCAAGTACAGGGATTACCCGGAGTTAAACCTGCAGTTTGGATACTTTCGGCAATTTCCTTTCTGTTTCTGTACCCAGCAACTTTCAACCTCCTAGAAATTGCCGCCGTCCAAAAGCCCCAAGTTCACCTCTACGAGACTGGCATCATTCGCATCACTCGTCACCCGCAAATGGTGGGACAAGTGATTTGGTGCGTGGCCCACACCCTGTGGATTGGCACTAGCTTTACCCTCGTCACTTCCATCGGTTTGGTAATTCACCACCTGTTCGGAGTGTGGCACGGCGACAGACGACTTCAGGCTCGTTTTGGAGAATCCTTTGAAACCATCAAATCTCGAACCTCAATCATGCCTTTTTTGGCAATCATACAAAAGCGTCAAACCCTTGATTTGCTTGAGTTTCTGCGCCCTTCCTACGTAGGTGTAGTCATTTTTACTGGTTTGCTGTGGGAAATTCATCCTTTTTTGATGCGTGTCACTAGGAACATATACTGGTAGCATGATCCCTAGGATAGAAAAAAATTATTAAATTTTGAGGGCTCATGGTGTTGTCGGTTAGCGAACGCACTTTTGCACAAGAGGTTTTTCAAGCCTCTACCCCCGTTTTAGTTCACTTTTCGGCTCCTTGGTGCGGTTTGTGCCGCGCGATCGACCCCACGCTTAAGACTTTTGAAGCACAGTGGGCAGGAAAAGTCAAGCTCGTAGGGGTGAATGCCGATCAATGTTTCAAGTTGGCCCACACTTATCGGCTGACAAGTCTGCCCACGCTGATTTTGTTTGAGGGCGATAAAGTTCGATTTAGATTGGAAGACTACCAAGGACGCGAGGAACTGCGGCGGACTCTGGATGCCTGGATGCTGGCCGCTCACGTAGTTTCCCCATCTCAACGGCTGCAACTTCAGGAAGTAGCCAACAGGTAACGGCTGCAAGTTATTCGGCTTTTAGGTAGAAATCAGAAGCAATTCCTCATTTGTCGATCGGCCACCTGAGCGCCAAATGTCGCATTCCTGAACCCCGAAACAGTGTTTTTTACAAAAATATAGTGTGAAGCGCCAGGGTATCGGTTAAAAAACCAGGTTTCTTGATTTCTTTCCGTCCAAGCTCGATTTGTCAGTCTATATTTGGGCATAGATTTAAGGCGAACTAGATCGATCGGCTCGATCGGAAAATAGGCAGTAGGTCTCAAGCGTTGTCGATCGACAACGCTTGAGAATTACAACAAGTATTTCTGCCGGGTCGCGCAGGCGTGTGTCACAATTGTTTACAGTTTTGGCCATATCTAGTAGAAACTTTAAACTACCTATCAGTCATGGAACTGCTTTATCAATACGCTTGGCTGATTCCTGTCCTGCCACTGGCAGGCGCAATGCTAGTAGGTCTAGGCTTAATCACCTTTAACCAGGCAACCAACAAACTCCGACAAGCGAATGCGATATTAATCGTGTCCGCACTCGGAGGGTCAATGGTACTCTCCTTCGCATTGCTGTGGAGTCAACTACAGGGCCACGCACCCTACACCCGCACTATTCAGTGGGCTTCTGCTGGCAACTTCTCGCTGAATATGGGCTATATCATCGACCCGCTGACGGCGGTGATGCTGGCGATCGTCACTACGGTCGCCTTTTTGGTGATGATTTACACCGACGGTTACATGGCTCACGATGACGGGTACGTGCGCTTTTACGCCTACCTGAGCATCTTCAGCGCGTCGATGTTGGGTCTGGTAATCAGCCCGAACATCGTTCAGATTTACATTTTCTGGGAACTCGTAGGTATGTGTTCGTACCTGCTAGTCGGATTTTGGTACGATCGCAAACCCGCTGCTGACGCTTGCCAAAAAGCTTTTGTCACCAACCGCGTCGGCGACTTCGGCCTACTGCTGGGCATCCTCGGCATTTACTGGGCCACCGGCAGCTTTGAATTTGAGGTGATGGGCGAACGCCTGCACTCCTTAGTCGAATCCGGTGCCCTCAGCGCGACTCTGGCGACAATCTTCGGCGTCCTGATATTTTTGGGGCCAGCAGCCAAATCTGCTCAATTCCCCCTCCACGTCTGGCTCCCAGACGCAATGGAAGGCCCGACACCGATTTCGGCCTTAATCCACGCCGCGACAATGGTAGCCGCCGGCGTATTCCTGATCGCTCGGATGTACCCGGTGTTTGAAGGGCTGCCGGCAGTCATGAATTTGATCGCCTGTACCGGCTGTTTTACGGCATTTATGGGCGCTTCGATCGCGATTACCCAAAATGACATCAAAAAAGGCCTCGCCTACTCCACCATCTCCCAACTCGGCTACATGGTGATGGCAATGGGCGTCGGCGCTTACAGTGCCGGACTTTTCCACTTGATGACACACGCTTATTTCAAAGCAATGCTGTTCCTGTGTTCAGGTTCAGTGATTCACGGGATGGAAGCAGTTGTAGGCCACAACCCTGCACTCGCTCAAGATATGCGAGTCATGGGCGGCTTGCGGAAATATATGCCGATTACCGCTAGTTGCTTTTTAATCGGAAATTTGGCAATCTGCGGAATTCCGCCCTTTGCTGGTTTTTGGTCAAAAGACGAAATCCTCGCCAGCGCCTTCTCCGCAAATCCCGCTCTGTGGGCTGTTAGCTGGTTGACGGCCGGGATGACCGCGTTTTATATGTTCCGAATGTATTTCAGCACCTTTGAGGGCGAATTCCGGGGCAATGACAGCGCCATCAAGCGGCAACTCCTGCAACCCGGTCTTGTTTTTGGCCCCGGAGCGATGAACGTTAAGGAATTGGCATCAACTGGCGACAGTCACGATGAGCACGACCATTTGCCTCACGAATCTCCTCTGACAATGGCTCTGCCGTTAGTGTTGCTGGCAGTACCTTCTGTGTTTATCGGTTTTCTCGGTACGCCGTTTGCCAATTATTTCGAGCAGTTTGTTCGCGCTCCCGGCGAGTCTCTCGAAGAAGTTTTGGAACACGCTGCTGAGTTCAATTTGACGGAATTTCTAATCATGGGCGGAAGCTCTGTAGGTATTGCTTTGCTGGGCATTACTTTGGCTTCTCTGATGTATTTGAGCCGTAAAATTGACCCAAGTGCGATCGCCCAAAAAATCAAACCGCTTTACGAGTTCTCCCTGAACAAGTGGTATCTCGACGATATCAACGATTTTCTCTTTGTCAAAGGCAGCCGCCGTTTAGCGCGGCAAGTCATGGAAGTTGATTTGCGCGTCGTCGATGGTGTCGTCAACTTAACAGGGTTTCTCACCTTGGTTAGTGGCGAAGGTTTGAAATACTTTGAGAGCGGTCGCGCTCAATTTTATGCTCTGATTGTGTTTGTCGCAGTTCTGGGTTTTGCGATCGTTTCTGGAGTCGGTTAAATCTTTAGGGAGACGGCATTGTCCATTAGTGTCAACTTTCCCGGTAAAACCGATAGTCCGACAGGGAATGAATTCCCTGTCTCAAAGCTAAAGTCCTCGCTATGAGGACTGAAGAACTCCTTAAACCTCTTATTGTGGAACAGGCATCTTGCCTGTCCAATACTGGCTTTTTTGGAGATATCTATTAGTCCTCTTGAGAGGACTTTCGCTATTAGCCAGGGAATTCATTCCCTGGCGGACTCGCCCAATTGCAGATGAGCGGCTGAAGTTGACACCAAGGGGCAATGCCATTTCTCGCCAGAAGATATTTTAAGAACGGGCATTAGCTCAATAACTCACAATTGACAATTAGCAAATAGAAATAAATCTTTCATTAAACTTAACTGTTGCGATCGCATAATTTGTCCAGATAATAGCAAAAAAAAATGTTCCGTCTAAAGAAAGTATAAAATTTAGGCTAAAATTGGCAAAATGTGTTTAAACCTAATAACTGATGGATCATTTTAAAACGCAATGGATACAGCTAACTTTCCCTGGTTAACAACAACAATTCTGTTTCCCATTGCTGCGTCCTTGCTGATTCCTTTAATTCCCGATAAGGATGGCAAGACGGTGCGGTGGTATGCCCTAATTGTGGGTTTGATCGATTTTGCCCTACTTGTTTACGCTTTTTACACTCAGTACGACTTCAGCAATCCAGATTTGCAACTGGTAGAAAGCTATACTTGGGTGCAGCAACTCGATTTGAATTGGTCGGTGGGTGCTGACGGTTTGTCGATGCCTCTGATTTTGCTGACTGGTTTTATTACTACTCTGGCTACTTTAGCTGCTTGGCCTGTCACATTTAAACCGAAGCTATTTTACTTTTTGATGCTGACAATGTACGGCGGCCAAATCGCAGTTTTTGCCGTGCAGGATATGTTGCTGTTTTTCCTGGTTTGGGAACTGGAATTAGTCCCGATTTACCTGATTTTGTCCATCTGGGGCGGCAAGAAGCGCCTCTATGCAGCAACTAAGTTTATCCTATACACCGCAGGCGGTTCGCTGTTTATTTTGCTGGGCGCGCTGACGATGGCGTTTTACGGCGATACGGTGACTTTCGATATGCGGGCGATCGCAGCTAAAGATTACGCCCCCAATGTAGAATTGCTCCTGTACACAGGTTTCTTAATAGCTTACGGCGTCAAACTGCCGATTTTTCCGCTGCACACTTGGCTCCCTGACGCTCACGGGGAAGCAACCGCACCCGCCCATATGTTGCTAGCAGGAATTCTGCTAAAAATGGGCGGTTACGCTTTACTGCGGATGAATGCGGGAATGCTCCCGGATGCTCACGCTACCTTCGCACCCATCTTGGTAATTTTGGGTGTGGTTAACATTGTTTACGCCGCCTTAACTTCTTTTGCTCAGCGCAATTTGAAGCGAAAAATTGCTTATTCTTCGATTTCGCACATGGGGTTTGTGCTGATTGGGATAGCTTCGTTTACCGATTTGGGAATTAGCGGTGCAATGCTGCAAATGGTTTCTCACGGTTTAATCGGGGCGAGTTTGTTCTTCATGGTAGGTTGCACTTACGATCGCACTCACACGCTCATGCTGGACGAAATGGGCGGTGTGGGGCAGAAAATGCGTAAGGTTTTTGCCATGTGGACTGCTTGTTCTATGGCTTCTTTGGCTTTGCCGGGAATGAGCGGTTTTGTAGCAGAATTGATGGTATTTGTGGGTTTTGCAACGAGCGATGCTTACAATCCAGTGTTTAAGGTTTGCGTGGTATTTCTAGCTGCTGTCGGGGTGATTTTGACTCCGATTTACCTGCTGTCGATGCTGCGTGAAATCTTCTACGGGCCTGAGAATAAGGAATTGTCGGAGCACGAGGAATTGGTGGATGCGGAACCGCGAGAAGTGTTTATTATTGCGGCTCTGTTAGTGCCGATTATTGGCATTGGTTTGTATCCGAAGATGCTGACTCAGGTTTACGATGCGACTACTGTACAGTTGACTGCAAAGTTGCGCGATTCTGTGCCGTCGCTTGTGGCTAAGGCTGCTGCGGATAAAACTGTCTCTCTGCGTGCTCCGGCGATCGAGCCGAGTAAGTTGTGATTTAAACTGGATTTAGGAAGAAAACCCCCAAACTTAATTTTTAAAATGGTTTGGGGGTTTTGTATATATCGGCTCGAAGTAAATCGATTAGATTGGGATTTTTAAACCGCAGATTTCAGCAGATAAACACAGATGAACGCTGATGTAATTTTCAGTATTGTCGTTCCTCAAAAAGCATAAAAGAGCATGATAGGCTATATTCGATGTTGCAACTGCAATATAATTAATAGTTGGGCAAGATAAAAAGTTTTAGCCTAAGAGGGAGACGGAAAAATGAGTGACGACATACTTGGCTCGAAAGATGCGGTCGTGCTCTCAGCGGAAAGCATGAATAGCGATGATATCCGCGCGACGATCCAATCAAATATTGACTTTGTGAATGCACTATTTGAAGAGCTTCTGAATCTCTCAGAAATTTCTCACGACGCACTCCTCAGTTACTACGTTGATTATTACCTCGGGCAGGTGAATAATGGCGGTTTTGCTCAGTTTGTCTATAACACAAGGTGGCAGCCTGCTGTCATCGCGCTAGTTAAAGAAGGCCTTGGGCAAATCGGCGCGACACAACATACCGATCTTTTTGCAAAAGGAGAGGCGCTGGTTACAGCACGAAAGACAAAGTTAGCATCGTTCTTTTCTAGTGGGTTATTCGGCGAAAATGCTGAGAGAGACAGGCTAAATGGCATAAATGAGGACTTTTATTCGATCGCACAAGAGGAGAGTCTCGAACGATTAAATGCTAACTGGTTAAAAGCGCGCCCCGGCCTGATTGTTGTAGCAGAAGATCGAATCCAACAGGAAGTCACTCGACGAGCATTGAGTATTTCCGATCGCGAGGCCCGGCTCGCCCAAGCCCGTGCTGCCGAGCCGAGATACATTAAACTGATACGAGCCTTGTGCCATGCAGCCGGCCATAAGCTTGAGCGCGTTACGGCAGGCGATACTATGAATGAGTACGGTGGCCAAAGAATACTCGCTTGGCACTTTATTACCGATAAGGGGCATCACTTTATGGTGGAGGCTGACGGGAAGGCAATGATGTTTTCTGGAAAGTCCAAGGAACAGATTGCGGAGCTGGTAGTCGTATAATTATGCAGCCAAATTAATAGTTAGGTTAATGCACTATCTTTTTTAGTCTTTACTCTTAAGTGTGCTTATTTCTATACTTGCTAGAATAAGCGATAATAAATAATATGCCATTTTCATTCTAAGAGAGTGCTAGCCATGACTGAGTTACTAGAGCGTGCGTTAGCGGAGCCCTCGAAGAGGATCGCTAAGTTGAAAACCTTGTCTGCCAGCGAGCAAGATGCGTTAGCGAAGCCCTCGAAGAGGATCGCCTCAATGATTTTGGAAGAACTTCAAGACGATCTAAGATGGGATCGAGCATTTGCGAGTTCTCCCGATGTTCTTGCTAAACTTGCAGCCTCCGCAATGGCTGAGTATCACGCAGGTAAAACCCAAAAACTCGATCCAGAAACATTGTGAATTCTCGTACTACAGCCGAATTCCGTAAATCTTTTGCGACACTGCCTTTCACAAGTTCAAGAGCAAACACGCGAGGCATATCGCCAGTTCAAGGAAAACCCAAATTATCCAAGTCTGCGTTTCAAAAAAGTGCATCCAGAGTTACCAATCTACTCTGCTAGAATCAGCAACAACTATCGAGCCGTTGGTCATTCGATTTTAGATTTTAGATTTTAGATTTTGGATTGACTTGCGCGATATCAATTCGGGGGCTTGAGGATTTTAGATTTTAGATTTTGGATTGATTCCACGGATAAATCACGTGGCGGGTACCATCAAAAAATTCTTGGTCAGTTGGATGGAGATACTGTGATTTGGTTTTGGGTTGGTTCACACGCAGAGTACGACAGGTTGCTATCTCAGTTATAATGGTTATTTCATCCACTTTAGTTTAACTTTATCAGAACGTTCACTGCGGTTGTTGAAAAAGACCATGAAACTGCTTTTGAGCTTTATACGGAGGCATTTTTATGTTGAACGTGACAGTTGACGAAATTCAGCGCGATCCTTCAAAGTATCTGCGTCAAGTGGAGGCTGGTGCAACTTTTGTTATCCTGCAAGCAGATAAGCCGATCGCCGAACTCAGACCTATTTCTAGCAGCAAGCAATTACGACCATTCGGTTTGTGTACAGGCGAGTTTACCGTTCCAGATGATTTCGATGCTCCTTTGCCAGAAGATATCCTCAGTGCATTTGAAGGTAAATGAAGATTCTGCTAGATACCCACATATAGCAATCCTAAATGATTCGTGTAATTCTTGTAGGGGCAAACCCCCCGTGGTTGCCCCGATGCAGGCTGGGGTAGGCACGGGGAGTAGGGGTAGCACTACCCCTACATATTTTTACAAATGATTTAGGATTGCTATATTTTTATGGTTCATCAGTGGTGACGCCCAGTTATCAACAGATGTTCGAGATGCAATTCGCGCTCCAGATAATGAGGTCTATTTGAGTGCAGTTTCAGTCTGGGAAGCAATTGTCAAGTACCAGTTGGGTAAGTTACCTCTACCGGAGCATCCCGCAACATATTTACCCAAACAGCGCTATCTTCATCAAATTGTCAGTCTTGCTCTTCATGAAAGTAGCGTAGCTCAACGGGCTAAACTGCCACTATTACATCGCGATCCATTTGACACAATGCTTATTTGTCAAGCTTGACAGAATGGTCTGACTATTGCGACATTGGTGATGAATTATAAGCGTGCAGATAGCTAGATTTAGTGACATTTTTAGCACCACTCTTGAGCGCACACAGCACTTGCAGCCAACAAAGCGTGGTTAGAGTTGACGCAATCTGTCGAGGTTTTTTAACTGTTGTGACTGTTCTTGCAATCGAGTTTCGAGCTTCTGACACACAAGTTCGCATAAATCAAAAATCATTGGGTCAGTGATTTGATAGTAAACACTGACTCCCTGCTGCTGCCGTTGAACGATGCCTGCCTGGGTCAAAATCTTGAGGTGCTTGGAAACATTGGCTTGCCCCAGCCCTGTTTCTTCAATGATTTCAGTGACATTTTTAGCACCACTCTTAAGCGCGCACAGCAATTGCAGGCGGCTAAGCTCTGATAAAACTTTGAAGTAGTCAGCCACCTGAGCGAGAGCGGAAACTGGGATTTGAGACATAAGCAGGAGTGAATAGATTTTGAGCGAGACTTGTTTTTTAGACAATACTACTATATAGTAATATTATCAGTAAATATGTAATGAGAGGCTGATGCCTATGCTGTTTCGTCAACTTTTTGACCGGGAAAGCAGTACCTATACTTATCTGATTGCCGATCGCGCTTCCGCAGAAGCCCTATTGGTCGATTCAGTGTTGGAACAGGTGGAGCGAGATATCAAATTGCTGAAAGAACTGGGTTTGACATTGCGTTATTGCTTGGAAACTCATGTTCATGCCGATCACATTACCAGCGCGTCTCAACTGCGGGAAGCAACAGGCTGTGTGAGTGTGGTTCCAGCCCAAGCACAGGTTAACTGTGCAGACCGTTTTATCCATCCAGGGGAAACGCTACAGCTTGGAACTGTGGAAGTGCAGGCGATCGCCACGCCAGGACACACAGATAGCCACATGGCATACCTCGTCAATGGAAGTCACTTGCTGACCGGGGATGCGTTATTGATCCGTGGCTGTGGACGCACGGATTTTCAAAGCGGGGACGCCGGAACCTTGTTTGATTCAGTTACTCAAAGATTATTTACCTTGCCTGATTCTACCTCGATCTATCCAGGACACGACTATCGCGGGCAAACTGTTTCTTCCATTGAGGAAGAAAAACGCTGGAACCCTAGGTTTACAGGGCGCAGTCGGGATGAGTTTATTCAATTTATGAATGCACTGAATCTGCCCAACCCTCAAAAAATGATGGAAGCCGTGCCAGCTAATGAACGGTGTGGCAACCTCACCTCAATTTCTGCCTAGACCTTTGATCTATTTTATTTGGAGTACAACTATGACACTGACTAACGATTCTCAACTTCAAGAAATTGATGCTCAAACCTTGAAACAATTGCTTGAGGAAAACGCCGTAACTTTAGTGGATGTTCGGGAATCTGCCGAATATGCAACTGAACGTATTCCCGGCGCAAAATTGCATCCACTGTCACAATTCGATCCACTTCAAGTACGACCGTCTGAGGGACAAAAACTCGTTCTCTACTGTCAATCTGGAAATCGCTCTGCCAAAGCCGCCAGACAATGTTTAGACGCAGGATTCAATTCTGTGATTCATCTGCGTGGTGGAATTCCTACTTGGAAAAATGCAGGCTATCCGATTGAAAAAAGTCAAAATGCGCCGATTAGCTTGTTTCGGCAAGTGCAGATTGTTGCAGGCTCATTGGTTTTTGTGGGAACAGTTTTAGGGGTATTTGTCTCACCTAATTTTTTACTTCTGAGTGGATTTGTGGGTGCTGGCTTAGTGTTTGCTGGAATCACTAACACCTGTGCGATGGGAATGCTACTGGCAAAGTTACCTTACAACCAACAAGCCGGAAATAAACGATGATCTGGATAATTGGACATTTCCTGGCAGTTGGTATTGGTGTGAGTTTAGGCTTATTGGGCGGTGGTGGTTCTGTGCTAGCACTGCCTGTGCTGGTTTATGTGATGGGTGTTGCGCCTAAACCTGCGATCGCCATGACTTTGATTATTGTCGGGACTGTTAGCTTATTGGGCAGCATTCCCCATGGGCGGCGCGGTAATCTTAATCTCAAAACCGCAGTAATTTTTGGAACTGCAACCATGTTGGGGGCTTACCTCGGTGCAAGAATTGCGACGCTGCCGTTCATTACCAGCGCATTCCAGATGACCCTATTTGGATTGTCGATGCTGATTGCCGCAGGCTTGATGATTTATCGCACCACCTTGTCAAAGACGGTAGTATCTAGTAAGGATGAGCTAGAGGCTATCGAGTACGTCAAACCTGTTTGCAAATACTGCTGGCTATGGCTGATGACTGAAGGGATTGCAGTAGGGATTTTGACAGGATTAGTCGGTGTGGGTGGCGGGTTTGCGATCGTCCCTGCCTTGGTTTTATTGGGAAACGTACCCATGCGACAGGCGATAGGGACTTCTCTGCTAATTATTGCGTGTAATTCGGTCGCGGGTTTGCTAGGTTATTTAGGGCATATTTCCTTAGACTGGAATCTCACGGTTTCATTCACCTTTTTAGCTGGATGCGGAACGGTGATTGGGGCTTATCTTGCACAGTTTATTCCAGCGCAACAACTTCAAAAAGGCTTCGGTTACTTTCTGCTAGTAGTCGCCACATTCGTATTAGTCCAAAATCGTGATAGCTTACAGGGAATCAAAAAGTCATCTGCTGACGAGCCACCTCACAACGCACTCTCTTCAAACGGACGGGAGATGTCGGCTGTGATGCCGAGGTAATCTGCCACCACTCATCTTAGCCCTTAGATCGCGATCGCCCTATTCAATACTTCAAAATTACCACTAGATCGATCGCCCTTCAATTCAATGCGTTAGCGAAGCTTGCAGAAGAGGATCGCTCTTAGGGTTTCTAGCCTTAAGTTTATTGGTGAGTGTTCTGCATCAAGTTGGATGGAGACATTTTTACGGTTGGCAAATTATATTTTGTCGCCGAAAGCTGTGCAACCATTTCTGCACGAGACGAAACCTCAAGCTTACGGAACATTCGCTTCAAAGCTTGCTTTACTGAATTCTCAGTAATCCAAAGTTCCCTCCCGATTCCTGCGTTGGTTCGCCCCAAAGCAACCAATTCGGCAATTTGCAATTCACGAGGCGTTAGGCGTGAGGTCTTGAAAGGTTGGTGCTGCGATTCCCTACGGGATAGCTTCGCCGCGCGTACTGTTGCAGCCCAAACAGACAAATGCAAACAGATCGCACTCAAATCCGCTAGATTTTCTGTATCGAAAGCGGGCATTGAGCGATCGCGCGTACAACCCACTACACCCATTAATTGACCGCGACTGACAATCGGCCCCGCCATCACGTGCCAATGATCGGGTCGGGGACAAATTATTGTCCAAACCTTGGGTGATGCCACCAATGCTTCATGGACAGGAGCGTGACGTTCCGCTAAATAACGCACAACAGGATTATGTTCGATCGATAGCGCAACTTTCAATGTTTTCTGAAAATTGCTATCGGCTAAAGGAAGTCCATCGAAGAAAAAGATTCCCGATCTTTTAGCTGCAAAATACTCACCGATTTTGGGCACGATTTGCGATCGCAGCTCTTGTTCATCCTTCACCTGGTCGATCGCTTCAAATAAAAGCTGCAAGGGACTTGTCATGCTCATGGTGTCAACCGATTTTAGATTTTAGATTTTAGATTTTAGATTTTAGAATTGACCCCACGGAGGAATCTGGGGGCTTGTAACCAAATTGCTTGAGTGTCAATCGATTTTAGATTTTAGAATTGACCCCACGGATCAATTCGGGGGATCCTTTATCGGATACAGGTTTTTGATTTCTCCACGGATGAATCTGGGGGCTTGTAACCAAATTGCTTGAGTGTCAAAAAGAGTACCCGATCGAGGTCTGGAAGCATGGCAATACTCAGTTTATATTACCTTTATAATCTCAAAAACAACTTGACATGATAACAAGTTTGGAAACCGAGTCCGATCGCACTCCCACACGTGGGATACTCATCAGCTTTTATGTGACTTCAATCATCTTTAATGTCTGCTTGATTGCTCAGTTATTAACGGTTGGAGTTGCCTACTTCCATAATCCTGCATGGTGGAATATTCATGTTTGGTTCGTGCGAGAGTACAGTGGGCTGTCATTAGTATTACTGGGATGGTCGTTAATCGCCCCATTCTCACGCAGAATACGACATCTCGCCGCCAGTTTGCCAATCCTGCTTGGACTACAATTTTCCAGCATTCATCTCAAAAGTCCTCTTCACCTAGAGATACTGCATCCTCTAATTGGATTTACGTTACTCTATGTTTCTTCAAGCCTTGTACATCGTATATCGTCTACTTTATCGTTCAGCAACTATCACAATAATCAAATTTGAGAGGTATAAATGACGCAAGATACAATTTTCAGTCCCTTCTTTGCAACAGTGTTTCTAACATTCCTAGTCTGGGTGTATATGTACATCCGCCGTATCAGTTTTATCACCAATATAAAGCTCAGCCCAAAAGAGCTTGCTGTACCGGGTACACTGGCACAAATTTCGCCACCCAGCGTATCCAATCCATCGGATAATCTAAAAAACCTGTTCGAGGTTCCGGTACTTTTCTATGCGCTTGTCCTATATCTGTTCATCACAAAGCAGGTGGATACAGTGTATGTGAACGCCGCGTGGGTATTCGTTGTGTTTCGCACATTGCATAGTGCTGTCCATTGCACATTCAATCTCATCATACTTCGGTTCTACCTCTACCTATTTGCCACGCTCGCGGTGTGGTTCATCGCGATCCGCGCAGCACTTATCCACTTTGGCACAATCAATTAACCTCGTTCAAATGAGGTAGAAGTTATCAAAAGTTGCCGAACAATGAGCGTGCAGCGGAAAGCCTACCCTGTTTCTGCGTGTATGTTTGGGGTCTTGCGGGGCTGTCTGCCACTGAACCGAGTCGTTAGGTCGCGATCGCAATACCCCATACTTTAAAATTACCAGTAGAGCGATCGCGCCGGAGCAAGTTTTGAAGCGATGCGCTAAAATCCTGTTCAGATAGCTATTATAGATTAATCATGAAGATTAAGGCGAAATATGTTGCTGGCAAAGGACTCGGCAAAATGTTTGAGCGACATGGTTGGTCGCTAAAAATAACCGCTTTGTCTCGTTAGAAGGCTCTTTTGCTATCCATCCCTAATTATTCAATCCACCGGGTTGTATTAATCAATACAATTGAAAAAAGCCAAGCATTTTTAGAGCCATGAAAGGGTTGATTCAATATCTTTACGAAATCAAATTAGATAAAGCTATTCTCTGGTGCTATCTCATTTGGTATATTATAGTAGTTTGTTTTCATTTCGATCCTTCGGTCAAGATATGGCTCAATTCAATTGGTATAAGTGCTGTAATCGGTACGGGTCTGATGCTAAGTGTTTCTTCTAGTAAAGGCAAAAGAGATCATTGGCAGGCATTCAGGTTATATCTCATGCCATTTTGTGTCTCCAGCTTCTCTGCCTTAATTAAAGATGAGGGATTTATCATATTTATCTCACCAAATATCACCGAAACAATAGTGTCAATATCATGCTGTTGTCTATTTTTATTACTTATTTTAGTGATCAAAATATTCAAGAATAAAGTTATTTAGCGGAACTAAAAAATTGGTGAAAGCAGCATAAATATGACATTTTAGGTTAAAATTTCCCCGATCGCCTTTAAAGACGATCGAGCTTGTAGAACTCTTACACCCCGATCAAGCGATGGAATTGCTTATTGAAATCGCTTTCTTAGTTTATAGTCGGATAGTTCTTTGAGTGCGATCGCTTTTTGGTTTGGGCGATCGCCAAGTTGTACTATACTGGATTCTGTAAAGCAATTACCAAGATCCCCAGACGAATATCGGCGGTAAGCGGGTTGGTAAAATCGGTCGATAAGGCTGGCATTTTTTGCCCTCAAATCACTTTATTTGGATTAATTGGCGTTTTAAATTCTGCCTTCTACTTTCTCCCTTGGGGCTACACAAGCAGGGGGTAATGCCCTCCCTACCGTCAATTGTCAATAATTAATTATGAATTGTTAGTCTTCCTGGAGGAAGCCAAAAAGATATATCATCATCTTAACCGGATCATTTCTTCCCAGATATGTTCTACTGTTCTAATCCCAGATGTTCTAATCCTTTCAATCCAGACAACTCTAAATTTTGTCAAAGTTGCGGCAAGTCCGACCTCACGCCTCTCTTCAGAAACCGCTACCGCGTGATTCGACTGTTGGGCGAAGGGGGATTTGGCAGAACTTACGAAGCGGTAGATACGGATCGCATGGACGATCCCTGCGTAATTAAGCAGTTTGTACCCCAATTTCAAGGAACCTCAGCACTTGAAAAAGCCGCACAATTGTTTAAAGAAGAAGCGAAACGACTTTACGAACTCGGCGAACATCCCCAAATTCCTCGATTAATTGCTTATTTTGAACAAGACAAGCGACTTTATTTAGTACAAGAGTTGATTGAGGGGCAAACTTTACTAGCAGAATTAACTCAGCAGGGCGTTTTTAGCGAAGAAAAAATTTGGCAGTTGTTGGCAGATGTACTGCCGATTTTGAAATTTGTGCACGATCGCAATGTCATTCACCGAGACATCAAACTTGAGAATATCATGCGGCGCCGCACCTCTGTTAGCTCATCCCTACCAAAGGCGGGAAAATTTCGGAATTCAGCTTTCCGAAGGGGAGGCCGGGGAGAGTTAGTTTTGATAGATTTCGGCATTTCTAAACAAGTGACGGGCTCGCTGATGAGCAAAGTAGGCACGACGGTAGGAACGCCCGGATATTCGCCTGTAGAACAAATGCGCGGTCAAGTTTTTCCCGGCAGCGATTTGTACAGTTTGGGAATAACTTGTCTGAGACTACTAACTCAATGTTTGCCAAAAATTGACGGTTCCGATGACCTTTATGACCCGATAAACGGCGGCTGGATGTGGAGAGAACGGTTGCCAGCCGGCACAAAAATCAGCAGCGAGTTGGCAAATGTTTTAGATAAATTAATTCAAGATTATCTCAAAAATAGATATCAATCTGCTGATGAAGTAATCAAAGCTTTAAATCTCTATTCTTTACCTCCCCAACCCCATTGTGCCAATGGAGGACAACTTGCTCTAAATTCTTTTCGGACAAAGGGAGGACAACTTGCCATCAATACCCCGCTCAATCAAAGCGGGCAAATTAATAGCAATATCTCTGTCAATCCGAGGGAAAAATCTAACACCAATCCGCCTCCGAACAAGGCAGCACAGAGAATTTCCGCTGTCAAAAGCACTTTTGAATTTCAGGTGGTGACAGTAGACAAGCGCGGGAAGCCAACTAATGTTAACAGCGGCCAAGCGCGTTTTTTTGAAGAACATCTTGGTAGCAGTACAATGCTGGAAATGGTATCTGTTCCTGGCGGTACTTTCCTCATGGGTTCTCCAAAAGATCGGGGTGACAGCGACGAAAAACCTCAGCACCCAGTAACTTTAGGCTCTTTCTATATTAGCAAATTTCCAGTCACTCAGGCCCAGTGGACAGCAGTGGCGGCGCTGCCGGAAATTAAAATGTTTCTCAATCCCGATGCTGCCCGTTTTAAAGGTGCAAATCGACCTGTAGAAAATGTATCTTGGTACGAGGCTGTGGAGTTTTGCGATCGACTTTCTCGCAAAACTGGTAAGAATTATCGCTTGCCTAGCGAAGCCCAATGGGAATATGCTTGCCGGGGGCAAACTACGGGGCCGTTTCATTTTGGGGAAACGATTACCAGCGAGTTAGCAAATTACAACGGAAATTCTAATTACGCTGACGCGCCGAAGGGAGTTTATCGCTTTCAAACGACAGATGTTGGCAGTTTTAAACCTAATGCTTTTGGATTGTACGATTTCCACGGAAATGTTTGGGAATGGTGCGCGGATTCTTGGCACAATAATTATAACGGTGCGCCTGCGGATGGTAGCGTTTGGGAGTCCGACGGGGAGTCTTCGCTGAGGTTGTTGCGGGGCGGTTCTTGGAACGATCATCCTCCGAATTGTCGCAGCGCGTGTCGCCTCAGATATCAGCCGGATTGTAAGGCTAGTATTGTGGGTTTTCGAGTGGTTGTTTCTGTTGTTTAATCTTGTCTCCGCACAGAGAAACCCGGTTTCTTGAAGAAACCGGGTTTCTGAATGGACGATCGCCCAAATTCTTGCCTTAACTAGCCTTCTTCTGAGGAGCCATTATGCGTTCCACACTCATAGCAGCCACGCTCAACGTCACCACAGCCATGCCGAGAATTGCCACAGGCTGCAACTTCTCATTGATAATTAGAAAACCGAAGAGTGCAGTCATTGCCGGCCCCAAAGTGCCAATTACTGACGCTAATGCCGCCCCCGCGAACCGGATGGCAAAATTATTCAAAAGATAGCTAAACAGCGTCAGCACCCCTAAAACAACGCCTCCCAAAATCAAACCAGGCCAAACATTTGGGTCGATTTTAGGAGAAAAATTTTCCGACAGTGGCACCCACAAACTCAGGGAGGAAAATACAAAAATCGCGGCGAAATTGACTAAACTAAAAGGAATTGGGTGCAGCTTGCCCGCGGCCATTTGCGTCAGCAATACGTAACCTGCAAAGGTAATCCCAGAAGCCAGTGCTGCTGCGACTCCCACTCCCACATTGCCGCCGCCCGGAGCTGGGGCCGCAAAACTCGGCCACCCAGCTAAAATCAGACCTGCGGTAATCCCGAATATGGCCAAAAAGCCGACTTTGCTAGGGCGAGAACCAAACAAGATCCAAGAACCTAGTACGGTGACGATCGGGTAAATAAAGAAAATCGTAATCGCAATCCCGGCTGGAATATTGCCGATCGCCAAATAAATCAAAACCTGAGACAAAAACAGAAAAAATGCGCTTCCTAAAACCTTACTCCACAAAGCTCGATCGCCCGACTCAAACAACCGCCTAATATCTTTCCACACAGAAGGATACAGAAATGTCGCCAATATCGGCATCAAAGCCATCACCACGATCAGTCGCATCAACAAAATCAACAAAGAATTTCCAAAACCAGGAGTCACCACCCCCGGAAA
Source organism: Microcoleus sp. B4-C1 (assembly GCF_036705285.1). Classification (NCBI taxonomy): domain Bacteria; kingdom Bacillati; phylum Cyanobacteriota; class Cyanophyceae; order Oscillatoriales; family Microcoleaceae; genus Microcoleus; species Microcoleus sp. B4-C1. Next base: position 35,975 of record NZ_JAUBUC010000040.1, read on the forward strand.
TTCAAACAACCCAAAAACCATCCGAGGGTTTTTGCTTTTAATCAGAATTCTCAAACAAACATTAAACAGCGACAATACCACCGCCGAAGACAAAGCCAGCACCAAACCTGTCTGTACTTGAGAAGATGCTTTAACAGTTGCAGCAGGCGCTGAAGAAGGCTGGGGCACCGGTTCTCGCGGCGTTTCCGCAGGTGTTGGCTGCAGAAATTGCGGGCGGACAGAATTAAGAGAATTAGTTGATTCCTCGACATAGGAATCTTGAGCATCGAAAGGATTCTCAAGATATGCTTCTTCTTCTTCGAGTTCTTCCCTGATGCGGTTTACGAGATTTTGTAACAGCTCTTCCCCTTGCAGTTCCAGGGTTTTCATGTTGTTGAGCCGCACAGAAAGCTCGCTTTCGTAACTGGTTAAATCTTGTTCCAGCATCTGGAAACTGCGATCGATCCTTTCATCCAGCGCCGCCAGCAACTGCGAGGCCCGTTCGTCGTAGTTGCTGGGTGGCAAGGGTATCGGGAACTCGCCACTGGGAATAGGGCTGCTGAGAGAATTTCCCGAATTAGCGCTGAGTTCGTTGAACCGCTGCACCAACAAATCCTGCAAATTGTGAGCCAAAACTTGAGCCAACTGCTTCAGCCACAATTGCTGCTGCTGAATGTATCGCCCAGACAGAGATTCCATTTGCTGAGACTGCAATTTGCGATATTGCTCTCTGAGGTCTTCAATATCTTCAATCAGGTGATTTTTTTCAGTTTGCAGCCGAGTAATGTCTTGATTTAACTGACCTTTGACATTTTGATGCAAAGCGTCCAGTTCTTGCATTACTGAGTGGAGGACTTCTTCTGCTGATTGTGTATCCTCTGGCTCGTCCTTTGACGAGTATACGTTCCGCTGCGCCATTAGCCTATAACCTCTAATTTAAACTGCACGTTCAGTGTTCTTAAGTATTTTGGCAAATCTGGTCGCAAGTTCTAGTGAGTGGCTCTAAAAGATTGCGAACACTGTTGAATCAATAGTAGTCGCTAAGCTACAAATGTGAGAAAATTGCGTGAAGCAAAGCTATCCCGAAGGGAATCGCCCCAAGAACACTTTGTGCAATTAGAAATCATACTATAGCAATCCTAAATCAGTTGTAAAAATATGTAGGGGTAGTGCTAAGAGTGCCTACCCCAGCCAAGGCGGGGCAACCACGGGGGGTTTGCCCCTACAAGAATTACACAAATCATTGAGGATTGCTATACAGCTTGACCTCTCCACGAATTGCTCCCGGTAATTCTCGCATATAACTCACCCGATTGCACCCGACTCACAAACCTAAGATCCCGTTCTGTGACTAAATTTGATTGGGGGGTGGCACTCCTAGCCCCTCAATGGATAACTTTATCCTGCAGGCAGAAACCCCGTTTCTATTCCCCGCGTCTCTCCCGCACTCCTGCACCCGGATTTATTATATTAAAGGTTCCGATCTTTTGCTTGCGAAAGTTTTAAGAGGCGATCGCACCCTCAATCGATTTTAGATTTTAGATTTTAGATTTTAGATTGAAGCATTGACCCCACGGATAAATTCGGGGGGCCAGTTTCTCGGATACAGGTTTTTTATTTCTCCGTCCTGAGTCTGCGAAGGAATGAATCCGCGAGCTTGTATCCTGGATGCTGTCGGTCAAAAATCCCCCCCGCGCCATCAAAAAATTAACACATCCCATCCCCCAAGAGCAACAGATATGGCCTCCGAAATTTTTGACAATTCCTTGACAAAGGATATAGAAAAACTGAATATTTCCTCAGAAGCCGAAGTGTTTGTCTTTCCGGCATCATTTGCCCAGCAGCGCTTGTGGTTTCTCGACCAATTCGCACCGGAAAACCCTTTCTATAATGTAGTAACAGCACTGCGCTTAACTGGTTCCCTCAACTTAACAGCCTTAGAGGAAACCTTCAACGAAATAGTGCAGCGACACGAAACTTTGCGAACCACTTTTGCAGCGGTATCAGGCCAACCAGTGCAGATAATCTCTGCGGCTTTCAAGACTAATTTAAAAATATTAGACTTGCAAGATTTGCCGCCAGCACAACGACAAACAGAAGCAAAGAAACTCTCCGCAGCAGAATCTCTTCGCCCTTTCAATTTATCCACCGGGCCGCTGATGCGAGTAACCATCCTGCGGGTGACAGAAACCGAGCATATTCTATTGGTAAATATGCACCACATAGCCTCTGATGATTGGTCGATCGGCGTGCTAATTCGAGAAATAGAAGCTATCTATACAGCCTTTATAAATCAACAGCCATCTCCTCTACCAGAATTATCCCTTCAATATGCCGACTTTGCAGAGTGGCAGCGCGAATGGCTGCAAGGTGAAGTATTAGAAACTCAGCTAGCTTATTGGCGGCAGCAATTGCACGGAATTTCTGTGTTAAATTTGCCTACCGATCGCCCTGCACCAGCTAGGCAAAATTATCGGGGGAAAACTCAATATTTAGAACTGCCTAAAAAGCTGAAGGACGCACTTGTAGAGCTATCGCAGCGAGAAGGAGCGACTTTATTTATGACAGTGCTCGCAGCATTTCAAACTTTGCTTTACCGCTACTCGCAACAAGAAGATATTGTAGTAGGTTCGCCGATCGCCAATCGCAACCGCAGCGAAATAGAAGCATTAATCGGTTTTTTTGTCAATACTTTAGTGCTGCGAACAGACTGCTCAGGAAACCCGACATTTCGAGATTTTTTGGGCCGGGTGCGGGAAGTAACCCTGGGAGCTTATGCTCACCAAGATGTGCCTTTTGAGAAGCTAGTCGAGGAATTGCATCCAGAGCGATCGTTGAATCGTCACCCGCTGTTTCAGGTGGTATTCGGGCTGCAAAATGGGCCTGTGGACGAGCTAGAATTGCCCGAATTAAAGTTGAGTTCTTTTCATTTGGAGACTCTAACAACCCGCTTTGATTTAGAGCTGCATTTGTGGGAAGCTTCCGATAAGTTTAGGAACAGATACGGCGAACAGTGGGAAGATTCGGAAGGCCTGAGAGGCGTAGCTGTGTACAATACAGATTTATTTGATGAAGTTACGATCGCCCGAATGCTGAGGCATTTTAAAACGCTGCTGGAAAGCATTGTTGCTAATCCAGAACAAAGAATCGCTAACTTACCTTTATTGAGCGAGGATGAAGTGAATCAATTATTCAGAGAATGGAACGATACTCGGACAGATTATCCTCAAAATAAGTGCATTCATCAGTTATTTGAAGAGCGGGTTCAGCAGCATCTGGAGGATGTAGCCCTAACTTTCGATAGCAAGCACCTGACTTACAGAGAACTCAACAGTCGCAGCAACCAACTGGCGCGCTACCTACAAAAACTGGGCGTGGGGGCGGAGGTTTTAGTGGGGCTTTGTGCAGAGCGATCGATCGACCTAATTGTCGGGATGTTGGCTATACTGAAAGCGGGAGGAGCTTACCTACCGTTAGATCCGAGCTATCCGCGCGATCGGCTAAACTTGATGCTGGAAGATGCTCAAGTTAAAGTCTTGCTAATTCAAGATAAATTGATTGAGAATTTCCGAGACTTCTCAAACTCGGTGATTTACTTCGATCGCGACTGGGAAGACATAGCCAAAGAAAGCGCCGAAAATCCCGCCAACACCGTAACAGCAGACAACCTAGCTTACGTTATTTACACATCTGGCTCAACCGGAAAACCCAAGGGAGTTGCTGTCACCCACAAAGCAGTAAATCGGCTGGTACTCAACACCAACTATATAAAAATAGAACCTACCGATAAAATTGCCCAAGCATCAAACGCTTCATTCGATGCAGCCACATTCGAGATTTGGGGAGCCTTGCTTAACGGCGCTCACCTCGTGGGAATTAGCACAAATATTACCCTTTCGCCTCACGATTTAGCCTTAGAACTGCGCCAACAAGGCATCACCGTTTTGTTTTTAACAACGGCATTATTTCAACAAATTGCTAGAGTTTTACCGCAAGCTTTTGATTCGCTGCGCTGCTTGCTGTTTGGCGGAGAAGCGGTGGATATGAGATGGGTTAAAAAACTTCTCAAACAAAATTCAACCACTAAATTAATTCACGTTTACGGGCCTACAGAAAATACCACATTTTCCGCTTATTATTGCGTGCAAGACGTACCCGAAACCGCAGCATCTATCCCCATCGGCCGCCCGATCGCCAACACGCAGATTTATCTCCTAGATGCGGATTTGCAGCCGGTGGCGATCGGTGTTATTGGTCAATTGTACGTCGGCGGTGACGGACTGGCGAAAGGCTACCTCAACCAGCCGGATTTAACTGCTGCTGCATTCATTCCTAATCCTTTTAGCAATAAATCAGGTTGTAGCCTTTATAAAACAGGTGATTTAGGTCGCTACTTAGCTGACGGCAACATCGAGTTTTTAGGCCGCATTGACGACCAAGTAAAAATTCGCGGCTACCGCATCGAATTGGGAGAAATTGAAGCGGCTTTGTGCCAGCATCCACAAGTGGGCGAAGCAGTAGTAATTGTGAGGGAAGACATCCCCGACGATAAACATTTGGTAGCTTATGTTATTCCTGACGGCATTAAGGAAAAATCAGAAATTCCCAATCTCAACTCAAGTGACTTGCGCCAATTTTTGAAAGAAAAGTTACCAGGATATATGGTTCCTGCAACTTATGCAGTGTTGGAGAATATGCCACTGACGCCTAATGGCAAAGTAGACCGCCGCGCATTGCCTGAGATAGATACAGACAGCGAGGATATAACAGAAAATTATGTAGCGCCTCGGACTGATCTCGAAAGTGCGATCGGGAAAATTTGGGCTAAAGTTTTGGGAAAACAGCAGGTTAGTATCTACGATAATTTCTTTGAACTAGGGGGGCATTCCCTGCTAGCAACTCAGTTGATTTCTCGCATCCGAGACGCTTTGCAAGTCGAGTTATCGGTCAGCAATTTGTTTGAGGCTCCGACTGTGGCGAGTCTGGCAAAATACATTGAAACAATGCGCTGGGCTGCGAAAGGTTTGGATACTCCCAGAACAGACGAAAATGAGCGCGAAGATGTGGAATTTTGAGGTTGGCGCAAATAAATCGGTGCTGTGTAATAGTTTTTCAAGGGCG
>NZ_JAUBUC010000040.1:41174-61388 GCF_036705285.1 Microcoleus sp. B4-C1
GGCGGGACGCCCAACCCCTACTCCCCACAAAAAACTTAATGTCTTGTGGAACAGGCATCTTGCCTGTTCTTGAGAATTCGGTGCTGTGTAATAGTTTTTCAAGGGCGGGCGGGACGCCCAACCCCTACTCCCCACAAAAAACTTAATGTCTTGTGGAACAGGCATCTTGCCTGTTCTTGAGAATGCTGAAATATCTCAGTTTTAACTCACATTTTTAGTTAGGAAATTTCAGTGCAGAAAGCCCTGACAGCTTCTGCAAACTGCTGGTTATGCTCGATTAATGCCATGTGTCCTCCTTTCTGTATAGTAACTAGCTCTGCTTGAGGCAATTCTGCTTTCATCCGCAGGCTAGCTGGGGGGGTAGTGGCAATATCTGAATCGCCGCAGATCACCAACACTGGAATGTGAATTGATGGCAAAGTTTTTGTTTCATCAAATTTGAGCATTCCCAGTGTGCCGCGAGCGAGAACGCCGGGAGAACCCAAGGCTGATAAGAAAGCTGAGAACTCTAATTGACCGCGCGTTTCAGTGCCTTTAAATCCCGATAATTCTACACTGATGTGCAGTGAACCATTGAGATAGCTCAGCCAAGTCATTCCCCACATAATCGGTTCAAGAGCTATGGTGAGATAGAGCATAGGTTGAAGCAGCGGCTTTTGCAAAGCGCGTAATAAACCGCTAAAAATAGCGGTTTTGACGGGATTAGTATAAGTCGTATCTACCAGAATTAAACCAGCTACTCGACTACCGAGAAGTTCTGGAAAAAGCCGACTGAATGTTAGAGAAATCATGCCGCCCATGCTGTGTCCGAGTAGGATAACAGGTTTATTTCCTGCTATGGCAATGACGGCTTCAAGATCGCGGGCAAATTTTTCTAGGGAGTAGTCACTGTTTTTTGGTCGAGTGGATTTTCCCAGGCCTGGAAGATCCCAAACAATCACTCGGTAGCGATCGCTGAGTTGCCGTTTCGCGTAATACCAAACCATACTGTTGGGCCCCCAACCGTGCGAGAGAATAATCGGCTGTCCGTCCTCTGGGCCGTAGAATTCTACTTGTAAAATAGTGCCATCAGGCCTCTCTACCCGCTGCACCGTACCCGTCCGCGTGGGCTTCGGTTCGTCAGCACCGGGGCGGCGGAACAGCGGCAAACTGATAAAGCGGCCGCCAACACACCAAAGAAGCATCAACACTCCGCTGATTAAGTAGGAAATCCCTACAAGTGCGCCCATGTACCATTCGTAAATAATGTATATACCTCCGCCAAGAACCCCGACGGACAGCAGTCCCACCAGCCATAGGAACAGGAAATTGAAGGGCATGAACGGCATAAGCTGAAACCTTGGGTAGGATTTTGGTTGCGGATTCAAACAGAATCATACTCAGGTTAGGCCACAGTAAGCAAGCGATCGGTTAAGCTCTTAATTTGTGCGCTGGTAGAATTTCTTTTATATTTGCAAAAATAATCACAGGATGACTCAAAATGCCCGATCAAAAAATATCGAGTTCATCGCCAAATGCAAGAGATTCGGTCACGGTTGAGTTAGTTGAGTTTTTATCTTATCTTCGCAGTCTAGATATTAATATTTTTGTTGAGGGCGAGCGCCTGCGCTGCAACGCTCCCGAAGGAATTATTACACCAGAACTACGGGCAGAAATTTCTCATAAAAAAGCCGAAATTATTTCTTTTTTAAAAGCAGCTAATCGTACTTCTAGTTTAACTTCTACACCGATTGTTTCTATGGGGCGGGAAGGAAATATACCGCTTTCCTTTGCACAGCAGCGCTTGTGGTTTCTCGACCAATTAGTCCCGAATAATCCTTTTTATAATGTTCCTGCAGCATTGCGTTTGACAGGAACGCTCAATTTTTCGGCGCTGCAACAAACCTTCAATGAAATTGTGCGCCGTCACGAAGCTTTACGCACGAATTTAGCAGTAGTTTCAAACCAACCATTTCAGAGAATAGCTGCTGCTTTCCACCTGCAAATTAATGTAGTGGACTTGCGAAATTTGCCAAAGGAATCTCGACAAACTGAAGCAAACAGGCTCACCACTGAGGAAGCTCAACGCTCTTTCAATTTGTCAACTGACTTGTTGCTGCGAGTCACATTGTTGCAGTTGGATGATGCCGAATATTTACTAATGCTGAATATGCACCACATTGTCTCCGATGGTTGGTCTATCGGAGTGCTAATTCAGGAATTAGGCGCACTTTACACGGCATTTGCTAGCGAAAAACCTTCGCCGTTACCGACTTTATCGATCCAGTATGCTGATTTTGCCAAATGGCAGCGCGAATGGCTGCAAGGGGAAGTTTTAGAAACGCAGCTTGCTTACTGGCGGCAGCAGTTAAACGGGATTTCTATGCTAAATTTGCCTGCGGATCGACCCAGGCCAGCAATTCAAAGTTACCGAGGCAAAAGGCAATTTTTGCAACTGCCAAAACAACTGAGCGAGGCTTTAGAAACGTTGAGCCAGCGCGAAGGAGTGACGCTGTTTATGACAATGCTGGCAGCTTTTAAAACGTTGCTTTACCATTACGCCCAGCAAGAAGATATTGTTGTAGGTTCGCCGATCGCCAATCGCAACCGCAGTGAAATAGAAGCATTAATCGGTTTTTTTGTCAACAGTTTGGTGTTGCGTACAGATTTGTCGGGAAATCCAACTTTTCGGGAACTTTTAAACCGAGTCAAAGAGGTAGCATTAGGAGCTTACGCTCACCAAGATTTGCCGTTTGAGAAGTTAGTAGAAGAACTGCACCCCGATCGCGCGTTGAACCAAAATCCCTTATTTCAGGTGGCGTTTGCGCTGCAAAACGCGCCGGGGAATCAGTTAGAATTGCCAGAATTAACACTCAGCCCGCAGCAGTTAGATGTGGGTACAGCGCGGTTTGATTTGGAGTTTCATTTGTGGGAGCGATCGCCCAACAGCTCGGGAAGCAACCAATCGCCCAGCAATAAGCTGTGGGTTGATAGCTCCGAGGGTATCAGCGGCATGGTTATTTACAGCGCCGATTTATTTGATGAAGCTACCATTACCCGCCTGATCGGGCATTTTCAAACTTTGTTAGAAAGCATTGTGACAAATCCCGAACAGCGAATTGCCAACTTGCAATATTTGAGCGCCCAAGAGCGTGATTATTTGTTAGTTGAATGCAACAATACTCAGGCGGATTATCCGCAAGATTTGTGCATCCATCAGCTATTTGAAATGCAAGCCGATCGGACACCGGATGCGGTGGCGCTGGTATTTGGAGAGGAGCGAGTCACCTACCAGCAGCTCAATCTCCGCAGCAACCAACTAGCACGTTATTTGCAAAAAATTGGGGTTGGGGCGGAAGTTTTAGTCGGGCTTTGCTGCGGGCGATCGCTCGATCTGATTGTGGGGATGTTGGGTATCCTGAAAGCGGGAGGAGCTTACTTAATTTTAGATCCGAGCTATCCTGCTGAGCGATCGAGCTTTATGCTAAAAGATGCTCAAGTGTCAGTATTGCTTACCCGCCAGGGAATAAATTCCCTGTCTAATAGCGAAAGTCGTCTAAAGACGACTGAAGGAGGACAAGTTTCCAGTCGGCTTCAGCCGACTTCAGCTATGAGCCAGGGAATTGATTCCCTGGTGGATGATGGCGAAGTGCAAAATTTAGAAACACAGTCAGATGATAAAATTCACCATCCAAGGGTTGTTTTTCTAGACACAGACTGGGAGATGATTTCCCAAGAAATCGCCGACAATCCCACCAGCGCAGCCACAGCCGAAAATCTGGTGTACGCGATTTACACCTCCGGTTCCACGGGAAAGCCGAAAGGAGTGGAAATTGAGCACGGGAGCTTGTTAAATCTCGTTTTTTGGCATCAAAGAGAGTTTGGGGTGTCAGCGGGCGATCGAGCAACGCAAATAGCAGCGATCGGCTTTGATGCTTGCGGGTGGGAAATTTGGCCTTATCTCGCCGCCGGATCTAGCATCTACTTTCCAGAAGATGACATCAGGCGAGATCCAGAAAAACTGCAAAACTGGTTAGTATCAAAAGCCATTACAATTAGCTTTTTGCCAACACCTTTAGCCGAGAAAGTTTTGCTATTAGATTGGCCTCAAACAACAGCGTTGCGAATCTTGCTCACAGGCGGCGAAAAACTGCAACAACATCCTTTAAAATCCCATCCATTTAAGCTAGTAAATAATTACGGCCCAACCGAGAACACCGTCGTCACAACTTCCGGTTATATTCCTGTAACACAGCAAGCAGATATCGCCCCGACAATTGGCCGCCCCATTGCTAACACTCAAATCTACATATTAGACAAATATTTGCAGCCCGTACCAATGGGGGTTGTTGGCGAATTGTACATCGGCGGAAACGGACTCGCTCGCGGCTACCTCAACCGCCCCGATTTAACCGCACAAAGCTTTATTCCCAATCCTTTTAAACCAAATTCAGACACCATTCTCAATGACTTGTTTAGGAACAGGCAAGATGCCTGTTCCACAACAAAATTCATCTCTTGTGGAACAGGCATCTTGCCTGTTCTCGATAATAGTATAACATCTCAGTTTAAACCAAATTCAGGAGAGCGGATTTACAAAACCGGCGACTTAGTGCGCTACAGAGGCGATCGCAACCTTGAATTTTTAGGACGCATTGACGAACAAGTAAAAATTCGCGGTTTCCGCATCGAATTAGGAGAAATCGAGACAGTATTAACTCAACATCCGGCGGTGCAGCAAACTGTAGCAATAGCTTCGGAAGATGGACAGGGAGATAAACGTTTAGTAGCTTATATTGCCCTGAATCCAGAATATAGCGTTGCCCGCGAAAAAAGCCAAATAATGCAATTGCAGGACGAACAGGTTTTGCAGTGGCAAATCCTCTACAATGAAACTTACAATCAACCTGCTGTTGACTCAGATCCAACATTTAATATTGTCGGCTGGAATAGCAGTTATACTAATCAGCCAATCCCCGCAGAACAGATGCGCGACTGGGCGAACAATCAAGCCGCCCAAATTTTAGCTTTGCAGCCTAGCCGAGTGTTAGAAATTGGCTGCGGCACAGGTTTGTTGCTGTTCCAAATTGCCCCTCGCTGCACTCAATATTGCGGCACAGACTTTTCACCTATTTCGCTCAACTATATTCGGCAGCACTTGGCAAATCAAGAATTAGCTAATGTAACGCTGCTTCAGAAAATGGCGACTGACTTTGAAGGAGTAGAGACAGCAGCTTTTGACGCAGTAATTCTCAACTCAGTCGTGCAATATTTCCCGACTATCGACTATCTCGTGCAGGTGCTAGAAGGTGCGGTGAAAGCAACTGCTCCCGGCGGCTTTATATTCATCGGAGATGTCCGCAGCTTGCCGTTGCTGGCAGCTTTCCAGGCTTCCGTACAACTGTATCAAGCCGAACCTTCTCTCGCGGGCGAACAGTTGCAGCAGCGAGTACAAATGCAAATTTTTCAAGAAACAGAGTTAGTTATTGATCCAGATTTTTTTAGTGCATTAAAACACCGCTTTCCGCAGATTGACGGCGTAGAGATTCAATTAATTCGCGGTAGCTATCACAATGAGTTAACTGATTTTCGATACAATGCTATTTTGCATATTGCGTCTGAAACAGCACGCCCAGAATCAGCGCAAAAAGGGGAGTGCAGCGCAGAAAAACGGCTGGATTGGTTGGATGAAAATCAGAATCTGACTGTTACCAAGGTGCAACAAATATTATTGCAAAATCAACTCGATGTTTTAAGAATTGCTAATGTGCCTAATGCGCGGGTAACGGCAGCAGTTAAAGCGGCAGAGTTGCTGTCTGTTGTCGATAAATTTCCCACAGCAGGTCAGTTGCAGAAAGCCGTGGAAAAAGTCGAGGATTTAGGAGTCGATCCCGAAGCGTGGTATGCTTTGGAAGTTCCGTATAATGTTAATATTAGTTGGTCTAATTCCGACAGTCAAGGGCGCTACGATGTAGTGTTTGCACGGGGCAAAACTAGAGATTTTGTGCCAGAAACCCGAAGCGATAACTTGCGTCCTTGGCGCTCTTATGCTAACAATCCCTTACAAGCTAAAGCAGCGCGTAAATTAGTGCCGCAGTTGCAGGCTTATCTAGCAGAAAAACTGCCGGAATATATGATTCCGTCGGCTTTTGTGGTGCTGGAGTCGCTACCGGTGACGGCTAACGGAAAGGTCGATCGGCTCGCTTTGCCTGCACCGCAGCCGATTAAGTTAGAATGGGCTGGCGGTTATGTTGCGCCTCATACTTCTATTGAGGAAGTTTTAGTGAAAATTTGGGCTGAGGTTTTGGGGATAAAGCGAGTGGGTATCCGGGACAATTTCTTTGAATTGGGAGGCCATTCGCTGCTGGCGACTCAGCTTGTTTCGAGAGTGCGAGATGCTTTCGCGGTAGAGTTGCCTTTGCGCCGAGTTTTTGAAGCGCCGACAATTGCAGAATTATCTAAGATTGTTGAGAGTTTAAAAGATAATAATTCTAAAAGTCAAGCTCCGGCTTTAGTGCCCATTTCGCGCGATAGTCGGCGGAGGAAGCTATCATCTTTTAATCAAGAAATTAAATAAAAATGAGCGCTGGTGAAAGCGTACAGTTTCGATAAATATGCAGCAAGAAACAGATGTTTTCGTCTTCCCGGCATCCTTTGCCCAGCAGCGGCTTTGGTTCCTCAATCAATTAGCACCGGGCAATCCTTTCTACAATGTCTCAACAGCGCTCCGCTTAACAGGTTCCCTCAACTTCAGATCCTTAGAGCAAACCTTCAACGAAATTGTGCAGCGGCACGAAACTTTACGCACCACATTTACGCTTTTGGAAGGGGAACTCGTACAAATTATTGCTCCCATTTTAACCGTATCCCTCCCCACAATCGACTTACAAAATCTCTCGCCAACTCAGCAGGAAACCGCAGCGCTGCAACTCGCAACCGATGCAGCGCAATGCCCTTTCGATTTAGCCGCTGGGCCGTTATTCAAAGTAACGCTGCTACAACTCAGTGAAACAGAACATATATTGTTGCTGAATTTACATCATATTGTGGCTGATGGTTGGTCGATTGGAGTGCTAATTCGAGAGCTGGGAACGCTCTACACAGCATTTGTAAAAAATGAGCGATCGCACTTACCAGCACTGCCCGTACAGTACGCCGACTTTGCAGAGTGGCAGCACCAATGGTTGCAGGGCGAAGTATTAGAAACCCAGTTAGCTTATTGGCGGCAGCAGTTAAACGGAATTACCACACTCAATCTACCAACAGACAGGCAAAGACCAGCGGTTCCCTCCTACCGCGGCGCTAAACAATTTATAACACTATCACCTGCTTTGAGCGAGGCGCTAAAGTCATTGAGCCAGCAAGAAAGCGCGACTTTATTTATCACTCTACTAGCCGCTTTTCAAACTTTGCTGTACCGCTATACAGGACAAGTAGATATTGCAGTAGGAACGCCGATCGCCAATCGCAACCTGAGCGAAATAGAAGCATTAATCGGTTTTTTTGTCAACAGTTTGGTGCTGCGTGCAGATTTATCAGGAAACCCAACTTTTCGGGAACTGTTGCATCGGGTAAAAAACGTCGCAATGGCAGCCTACGCCCACCAAGATTTGCCCTTTGAGAAGTTGGTTGAGGAATTGCACCCCGATCGCGAGTTGAGCCGCAACCCCCTATTTCAACTTAGTTTCAGCCTGCAAAACACTCCTGTAGCAGCGCTAGAATTGCCGGGGATCGTTGGAGAGGCGATCGACTTTGACGCGGGAACCGCCAAGCTGGATTTAGAGTGCCACTTGTGGGAAGATGCAGGAAGTATTCAAGGGCAATTTGTCTACAGCACAGACTTATTTGATAGCGCCACAATTGCGCGGATGGCGGGACATTTCCAAACGCTGCTAGAAGCCATTGTTGCCAATCCCAAACAGCACCTCAGCGACTTGGCTTTGCTGACAGCGCCAGAATACCAGCAATTATTAATCGATTGGAATGACACTCAGAGAGATTATCCGAAAAACCAGTGTTTCCATCACCTATTTGAAGATCGAGTCGCGCGATCGCCCGATGCTGTCGCCGCCGTCTTTGAAAACCAGCAGTTAACCTACCGCCAACTCAACAGCCAAGCAAACCAACTTGCACATTACTTGCAGCAATTGGGAGCAGCACCAGAAGTTTTAGTGGGCCTTTGTGTAGAACGTTCCTTAGATGCGATCGTCGGAGTGCTAGGCATTATCAAAGCAGGCGCAGCCTACCTGCCTTTAGATCCAACTTATCCTCAAGAGCGACTTAACTTCATGTTAGAAGATGCTCAGGTGTCTATTTTCGTAACTCAGCAGCACTTAGCCCAAAACTTGACGCAGCCGGAAAATTACGGAGTTTTTTCAGTAGTTTGTTTGGACTCCGACAGAGAAATTATCGCCCGACAAAGCCCAGAAAGTCAAACTACAAATATCCTACCAGAAAACCTAGCCTACGTTATTTACACATCTGGTTCAACCGGAAAACCCAAAGGCGTTTTAATCGAACATCGGGGACTATACAACTTAGCCCTAGCTCAAATAGAAGCTTTTAACTTAAACTCAAATCACCGCATTTTGCAATTTGCATCCCTGAGTTTTGATGCCTCAATCTTTGAGATTGTCATGGCCTTGGGAACCGGAGCAACACTTTACTGTGCCAAGAAAGAATCTTTGTTGCCCGGACAAACATTAATCCAATTTTTGCAGGACAATGCTATTACCCACGCTACCCTCCCGCCCTCCCTGCTAGCTGTCCTTCCAAACGCCGAACTTCCCGCACTGCAAACAATCATCTGTGCTGGCGAATCCTGTTCCCCCGATGTTGTTAAACGCTGGGCTTCGGGGCGCAGATTTTTTAACGCTTACGGCCCTACAGAAGCGACTGTCTGGGCAAGTTTGGCCGAAATTAGCGATAGCAAAAAACCGCCAATCGGCCGCCCAATAGCTAACACTCAACTCTATATTTTAGATAAAAATTTACAGCCTGTACCCGTTGGAATTCCCGGTGAATTGTACATCGGCGGCAGCGGATTGGCGCGAGGCTACCTGAACCGCCCCGAATTAACCGCCCAGCGATTTATTGCTAATCCCTTTAGCCAGAAAGCAAAAGAACGAATTTATAAAACTGGTGACTTAGCTCGCTATTTTCCCGACGGCAATATTGAGTTTTTAGGCCGCACTGACGAACAGGTAAAAATTCGCGGTTATCGAATAGAATTGGGAGAAATTGAAGCGCTGCTGGTTCAGCATCCAGCAGTGAAAGAAACAGCGGCGGTTGCTGTGGATGATTTGTCGGGCAACAAACGCCTAGTTGCTTATGTCGTCCCCAATCACAATCAGACGCTTAATCCCGATGAAATACGCAATTTCCTCAAACAGCAACTGCCCAATTACATGATTCCCAATGCCTTTGTGGCGATGGATTTTCTGCCCCTAACTCCCAATGGCAAAATCGACCGCCTGCGCCTACCTGCACCGGGGAATCTAACTAGCAATTCAATAGACAAAAGCTGCATTGCACCTCGCACACCAACCGAGTCAACCCTCGCCCAAATTTGGGCCACAATCCTCAACGCAGAGTGCGTTGGCATTCGCGATAACTTCTTCGATTTGGGTGGAGATTCCCTGCTGGCAATCCGCCTCATCAATGAGATTAACCAGCAATTTCAGCGCGAGTTGCCGCTGTCTGCTCTTTTTTTAAATCCGACAATTGAAGGTTTAGCCGATTTGCTATATTCAGAAACAAAATCTCTGGAATGGTCGCCTTTAGTTGCAATTAAGCCTCGCGGTAAAAATCCCCCGTTTTTCTGCGTCCATCCCATCTTTGGCGTCGTGTTTCCTTATGTCGAGTTAGCCTTTGGGCTAGGAGAAAATCAACCGTTTTACGGGCTGCAACCAAAGGGGATTGACGGCGAAAGTTCTCCGTTAACTAGCATTGAAGACATGGCGGCTGACTACATCGCAGCCTTGCGTACCGTTCAACCAAAAGGGCCTTATTTTTTAGGAGGCTGGTCTTTTGGAGGTTTGGTTGCTTTTGAGATGGCTCAACAGTTGCTCGCAGCGGGGGACGAAGTGGCTTTGCTTGCTGTGCTGGATACTTTAGCGCCGATTTCTGCTAACAAACCTTCTTTTTGGGACGGTTGCAAGTTTATACTAACTACTGTTTCGCGCTCTATCTGGCCTTTTATAGTAGATTATTTTCGTTTGGTGGCTGCTGCTGAAAATATTCACAGTGGCGGTATTTTTGCCAAATTTCCGACATTAAATAAGATGCTTAATTTGGCAGCTAATTTTTTGCATCGCTGGAATTGGAAACAGGCTGTTATGGTTAGCATCCTATCTCAGGAGTCAAAAGAAAGAAGCTGGCGCGAGCTGGCAATTCCTTCGATGTTTACTGTATTTCAGGCTAACAGTCAAGCAACTCTCAGCTATGTACCGAAAATTTATCCGCAGCGAATTACTCTTTTTAGATCAAGGGAAAAGCTAAGCATGAATCATCAAGATCCGACTCTTGGCTGGAGTGAATTAACGACCCAAAGAGTAGAGGTGATTAGAGTTCCTGGGAATCATCTGACTATGCTGAGAAAGCCTAACGTTGAGGTGCTGGCTCAAAAGCTGAAGCATTGCTTTGAGGAGGAATTAAGTGATTGAGGAACCCGCGTGCTTGTGTGTCGAAACCAGGTTTGATGTGCGAAATTTCTATCAGCCATCTCCAATAATTCTTGTGGAACAGGCATCTTGCCTGTTCAAAGCTGGCTTTTCTGGAGATGTCTAAGCTGTCGCGCATTTAAATTGTATATTCAGGGCGGGCGGGACGCCCAACCCCTACTCCCCACAAGAGTTTGATTGTTCTTTAACATATAATTTAAACGCCGCAACAGCTTATCACCCTTGTAGTTAGGATGTAAAAAAATTGCGTGAAGCGAAGCTATCCCGCAGGGAATCGCCCGAAGAACACTTTTTGCAACTAGAAATCATCATGCAGCGCCACGCCGCAGCACTCGAAGCTGAAGTCAGAGCTTTGCAAGCCGCTGACGAAACCGCCCAGTGGCCTCCTGACTGGAAGCGTTGCTATAATTGGCGTTTCGCTAAAATTTTCGCGTCTGTGAAGATTTTTCGCAACTGGGGTGCAGATGCTGGGGCTTGGAAACTTTTGCCTTCGCGAGTTTATCCCAACCGAGGCAATCAGAAGGATGAGTCTGTTGACATTTGAATGTAGGGGCGGGTTTTACCAATAATCTCGGCCTAAGACCAATCATCTCGTAAACCCGCCCCCACCCAACAGTAAATCCCAATCTACCTCCAATTCTTCAATCTAAAATCTAAAATCTAAAATCTAAAATCGATTGATTGGGCGATGCTGAAGATGATAGCACCCAAACCTGCTGCGATCGGAATTGTCACCAGCCAAGCCGAACCAATTGACAGCAAAGTTTGCAACCGTACTGTTTTCCAAGCTTTGATCAGCCCGACTCCGACGACTGCACCGACTAAAGCGTGGGATGTGGAAACTGGCAAACCGAATCGGGATGCTAGCAAGACTGTGGTGGCTGTGGCTAATTCCGCGCAAAATCCGCCGCTGGGTTGGAGTTCGATTATCTTTTCGCCGACTGTGGCAATTACATTTTTGCCCCAGATGGCTAAACCGATGACTATTCCTGCGCCTCCAACGACTAAAATCCACAGTGGTACGCTGAAATCCCCTGATGGAAAGGAACCTGTGCGCCGGATGTAGGCGATCGCAGCTAGGGGAGCAACTGCATTTCCTACGTCGTTGGAACCGTGGGAAAATGCTACAAAACAGGCGCTCAAGACTTGAAATCTCGCCATTTGTTGTTCGATGGGAGAGTGGCGGGGAGGGGGAGAGGGGGAGAGGGGGAGAGTGGGAGATTGGGAAAATATTCCCTCTTTCTTATTCCTTGCATCCGTTACATCCGTTACATCCGTTACAAAATCCGCTGCCGAACCTTCTTCCTTATCAACTGATTCTAATTTTTTCCAGCTATTGAGTGTCATGCCGATCGCCCCAATACTCCCAATGCCAATGACAATATCGTGAATGGGCAGATTCCAGCCAAATCGATCGTGTGCGGCGGCGATCGCCCCTGTCTGCACCAAAGCAACATCCACAACAGACGGCAGTACAATGATCCCAAATACGCTCAGCATTGCTGCACTCAGCCAAGGTATCCACTCGCGCATTTGAGATAGAGGATCTGGCCGATCGAGAATCGAATACTTCACCACACTGTAAAATAGCGCGGCTAAAGCACCGCTGGCGATCGGTGTCGCCACCCAAGTGAGGGAGATGGTGCCGATGGTTCGCCAATCAACCGCATTAATTCCGGCTGCAACACAGCTAAAACCCGCGATCGCGCCCACCACTGCATGGGAGGAAGAAACCGGCAAACCTCGACTGGTAGCGATTTGCAGCCACAAGCCGCAAGCAATCAGCACTGACACCATCCCGATTAAAAATACTTGCGGTTTTGCCGCGAACACTTCTGCATTCACAACTCCTGTTGCCAGAGTTTCGGAAACTCCTTGGCCGAACAGCACTGCACCGGAAAACTCCAGTATGCCTGCAACAATTATTGCCTGCCGCAGCGTTAGGGCCTTCGAGCCTACGGATGTCCCCATCGAGTTAGCGACATCGTTGGCACCCAAGTTGGCGGCGACGTACAAGGCCAGTGCGGCCATTGCCCCTAGTTGCAGAAATACGACTCCAGAGGTATCTAACATAGAAATTTTTTGACATAAAACGGGCATTTCGATATATGATAAGGGATTGTGAGTTTTGGTAAATCCGATGAAAGGCGCAGAAATAATCCGTTCTATCGAAACGGCAGAAATAGATAGAGTCAAGCAAGAACTCAGCAAAGTTCTCCCCGAAATTTACGTCGGCGACACAGTGCGAGTCGGCGTAAGAATTAAAGAGGGTAACAAAGAACGGGTTCAGCCCTACGAAGGGACTGTGATTGCCATGCGTAACGGCGGGATTAATGAAACAATCACCGTCCGTCGCGTGTTTCAGGGCGTCGGAGTGGAACGGGTGTTTTTGATTCACTCGCCCCGCATCGCCACGATCCAAGTGATGCGCCGCGGGAAAGTTCGCAGAGCAAAACTTTACTACCTGCGCGATCGGGTGGGCAAAGCTACTCGCGTCAAACAGCGGTTCGATCGCTCCCTGTAGGAATGCACCCAGCTTTCCCTTGGTTCATGGTTCATGGGAAATTGAAAAAAATAAAAAAAAAGTTTCCCATTTACGAGCGCACTGTGTTAAAATAGAAATCTAGAGGTTAAGCGAATTTCAGCAACCTCACCTGTGCGCTCTTAGTTCAGTTGGTAGAACGCAGGTCTCCAAAACCTGATGTCGGGGGTTCAAGTCCTCCAGGGCGCGCTGAATCACCAAACTTTAAATTCTGCCCGAAAGCGCCCGGACTATTGGCTGGCAACAGTCAAAACCGCAAACTTTCGGGTAGAATTAATTTTTGTGGGCGGTTCGCAAAAAATGCCATCAACAAATGCTCGGTGTGGCTTCTCGATCATCGGTTTCGGCGATCGGCATTTACGCCGTTTATTGGTTGGGCTTGTAAAAAAGTCGTGGCTTTAGATTTGAGATTTGGGACTTGGGCGTAAGTGGTTAGTGTCACAAAATCTGAGAGCCGCGGGCCACTCACACCATCTAAAATCTAAAATCTAAAATCTAAAATCGCAAGGGGGATTGAATCGTGGCGAAAAAAGACGAAGCTCAAGAAACTCAAGAAATAACAGCGCCTGGGTTTGACCCTGCGGGTTTTTTTAAGGAAACTAGAGAAGAACTCGACAAAGTGGTTTGGCCTAGCAGGCAGCAGCTAATCAGCGAGTCTTTGGCCGTGCTTTTGATGGTGATCCTCTCAGCAAGCCTGATCTATTTGGTGGATAACTTCTTTAACTGGGGCGCGGGAAAGGTGTTTGGGCCATGACTTTTGCATCAGAAGAATCTGAGTATTCCACAGAAGCGACGGGACAGGCAGCATCGCCAGATGTGCCGGAGATTGATGCTCGCTGGTATGCTGTTCAAGTTGCCTCTGGCTGCGAAAAGCGCGTGAAGGCAAACTTGCAGCAGCGGATTCAAACTTTGGATGTTGCTGATCGCATCGTTCAAGTAGAAATTCCGCAAACTCCGGCGATCAAAGTCGGCAAAGACGGTTCCAGGCGGCAGTCAGATGAAAAAATCTTTCCCGGCTACGTACTCATCCGTATGTTTATGGACGAGGATACGTGGCAGGTGATCAAAAATACCCCGAATGTAATTAATTTTGTCGGGGCAGAGCAGAAACGCCGCTACGGGCGCGGCAGGGGTCACGTCAAACCGCTACCTCTGAGTCATTCGGAAGTAGAACGGATCTTCAGAAACGCTCAGGAATCAGAACCAGTTGTCAAAGTATCGATGTCTACTGGAGACCACGTTGTGGTACTTTCCGGGCCATTTAAAGATTTTGAAGGTGATGTGATTGAAGTTAGCCCGGAACGAAACAAGCTCAAAGTTTTACTCTCGATTTTTGGGCGCGATACGCCTGTAGAATTGGAGTTCAATCAGGTTCAGAAACAGAACTAACTAATGGCAAAGAAAGTTGTTGCAGTAATTAAGTTGGCGATTACGGCGGGAAAAGCCAACCCAGCTCCTCCGATCGGCCCAGCATTGGGTCAGCACGGCGTCAATATTATGATGTTTTGCAAGGAGTACAATGCTAGAACCGCAGACCAAGCAGGTCTGGTGGTTCCGGTAGAAATTTCGGTTTTTGAAGACCGCAGTTTTACGTTTATTCTCAAAACCCCGCCGGCGTCGGTTTTGATTCAAAAAGCCGCTGGCATTGCTAAGGGTTCGGGAGAACCTAATCGCAAGCAAGTAGGCTCGATTACACAGGCTCAACTGCGAGAAATCGCTGAAACCAAAATGCCTGACCTCAATGCTAATGATGTTGAGGCTGCTATGAAAATTGTGGCAGGAACGGCTAAAAATATGGGCGTGGCGATCGCGGATTGAAGTCAGTTGTCAGTTGGCAGTTGTCAGTTGGCAATCGGTAATTCCCAGTGTTGAAGCTCAAATCTTCAATCTAAAATCCAAAATCCAAAATCCAAAATCGATCGGTTCAGGGGGAGAAGCAAAGCTTCGCTAGTAACCGAAAACGGGTAGATTTTAAGATTGTCCGATAGGTTCAATCTAAAATCTAAAATCTAAAATCTAAAATCGACTGACCCCAGGAGATAACAATGGCAAAGAAAGTATCGCGAAGACTGCAAGAACTTCAAAAGAAAGTTGAAGACAGACCTTATCTACCGCTGGAAGCTCTGCAACTTTTGAAAGAAACAGCAACCGCTAAGTTTGGCGAAGCTGCTGAAGCTCACATCCGTTTGGGAATTGACCCGAAATATACTGACCAACAGTTGCGGACAACTGTATCGCTACCAAAAGGAACTGGTCAAGTAGTCAGAATTGCGGTGATTGCTAAGGGCGAAAAAGTTAAAGAAGCTCTAAATGCCGGCGCGGATATTGCTGGTTCTGAAGAGTTGATCGATGAAATTCAGAAGGGCATGATGGACTTCGATTGCCTGATTGCTACCCCAGATGTGATGCCGTTGGTGGCAAAATTGGGTCGGTTATTGGGCCCGCGCGGTTTGATGCCTTCTCCGAAAGGTGGCACGGTGACGACTGACATTGCTCAGGCGATCAACGAGTTTAAAGGTGGTAAACTAGAATTCCGTGCCGATCGAACTGGCATCGTTCATGTTATGTTTGGCAAGGCAGCTTTCTCAGCGGAAGATTTGCTCGTCAACCTTCATGCTTTGCAAGAAACAGTTGACCGCAACCGTCCTTCTGGTGCTAAAGGTCGCTACTGGCGCAGTTTGTACGTATCCGCAACAATGGGCCCGTCGATCGAAGTCGATATCAGTGCTCTGCGCGATACCAAACTTGATGCTGCGTAGAAAGAATTAAGCAGAAGGCAGAAGGTAAAAGACAGCTTCGGCTGTCTGTGTAAATCTCTCACAAGATTTGCGTCATAGCCTTGCTATGTCTGCCTTCTCGTGATAGCCTAATCAAAAATCAATAAGCTGAAGACCGCAGGTGCCGATCGCTTAATTTCCTGCCGAGGCTGAAGAAATAAAAACTCAAGACTCAAAGATTAGAAATTTTCTATTTTTAATTGTGACTTGTTAATTTTTAATTCTCTGCCCCGGCTCGAAGGTCGGGGTTTTTGACGGGCAATTTTCGATCCTAAAAGGAGGTGAAATAAGTATGGGCAAAAGTTTAGCAGTAAAAAATGAGATTATTGCAGACCTCAAGCAAACCTTGAGCGAATCTCAACTGGCGATCGTGATTGACTACACGGGCTTAACTGTTGCTGAAATCACAGATTTGCGTCGGCGTTTGCGTCCGAAAGGCAGCAGTTGCCAAGTGGCAAAAAACACGCTGATGCGAATTGCGGTTGAAGGCAACGAAACCTGGCAGCCGATACAAGAATTGCTGACAGGTACGTCGGCATTTCTGTTCGTGCAAGAAGATATTGGCGGCGCGATTAAAGCTTACCAAGAATTCCAAAAAGTCTCTAAGAAGACTGAACTTCGCGGCGGCGTGATGGAAGGACGGGTGCTGAAAGAAGCTGATGTTAAAGCATTAGCTGATCTGCCGTCGAAAGAACAACTCATGGCTCAAATTGCTGGCGCTATCAACGGTGTCGCAACCAAGTTGGCTGTGGGTATCAATCAAGTTCCTACTTCGATCGCTCGCGGTCTTAAAGCTTATGCTGAAAAAGACGGCGGTTCAGCAGAAGTAGCAGCAGAAGCACCAGCAGAAGCTGAAGCTGAAGCACCAGCACAACCTGAAGCTGAAGCACCAGCACAACCTGAAGCTGAAGCACCAGCAGAAGCAGAAAGCACATCGGCGTAAATCATTAGTAATTAGTCACGAGTCAAGAGTCGTTAGTTTTGAGAAACAAACTCATGACTGGAGACGAGAAACTCATAATTAATGAGCAATCCACAATCCACAATCCACAATCTACAATCGAACTAGGAGTTCAAAAAATGTCTACAGCAACTGATGAAATCTTGGACAAACTT
This sequence comes from Microcoleus sp. B4-C1, assembly GCF_036705285.1. Classification (NCBI taxonomy): domain Bacteria; kingdom Bacillati; phylum Cyanobacteriota; class Cyanophyceae; order Oscillatoriales; family Microcoleaceae; genus Microcoleus; species Microcoleus sp. B4-C1. The sequence continues at coordinate 58,271 of NZ_JAUBUC010000040.1, forward strand.
AAGTCTTTGACTTTGCTCGAAGCATCTGAATTGGTCAAGCAAATTGAAGAAGCTTTCGGCGTCAGCGCTGCTGCTCCTGTCGGCAACATGATGATGATGGGCGGCCCTTCTGCTGCGACTGCTGAACCCGTAGAAGAGCAAACTGAATTTACTGTCATGCTGGAAGAAGTTCCTGCTGACAAGAAAATCGCAATTCTGAAGGAAGTCCGCGCAATTACCGGTCTGGGCCTGAAGGAAGCAAAAGATTTGGTAGAAGCCGCACCGAAAGCAGTTAAGGAAGCTATTGCTAAGGAAGCTGCTGAAGAAATGAAGAAACAGCTTGAAGCTGTGGGCGCAAAAATTTCTATCAAGTAGTCAGAGAAGGTAGTTGACAGGTGGAAACCTGTCGCTATTGAAACCTCAGTTTGCTGGTGCAGACTGAGGTTTTTTCGGTTATTTTACCGAACATGATCAGCTCTTGGGCATCTAAATTGTATTTTTGGGCGGGCGAGACGCCCACCCCACAAGAATTTCATCAAACTTGACTATAAGATTTAGATGCGCCTGGGCTTATTACCCAATCATCAAAATTCTGCCTCCATTTGGCGCACTACTGTTAAAGCAGAATAGGAAACACCGGCAGTGCCTTCTCCGGGATGGGTGGAGTCGCCTACTAACCACAAATTTTTAATTGGTGTGCGGTTGGCAAATCCGAAGGGGCCGAAGGTTGGTATTCGCTGCCCGATGCCACCCACAACACCTCTATCTCTCGCTGTGTAGCGGGCAAAGGTGCGGGGTGTGGCGGCTTCTTGGTGTACGATCGACTCTGGCGTCAAATTGAAATATTCGCTCAAACTGGCGATCGCCCCTGCCGTATATTTTTGCTTCAATCCTTCATAATCAACCGAATTCCACCACATTCGAGTATCAGTAAATGACGAAGCGATAATTGTCGCCATTCCCTCCGGTGCTCGCCCATCACCCGGATGACTGACTGAAACAAATAATGAATTATTTTCCCCAATCTCGCCGTCGTAATCGTAGAGAAACTGAAGGTGGGGCGGACAATTTTCTGGAATTGCGCTTTCATGCACTCCCAAATATATGACAAATGCACCGGATGCGGGCGGCAATTTATCAACTCGATATTTGTAGCCTGCCATTTGATTTGGGAGTTGATTTGTTGTCTCTGAAGTCTCTGATTTAACCGATAAATTATCTGTTAAATTGCCGACACTTGGCTCGCTTGACAACAATTTTACTAGATTTTGCGCTGTCACGTTGGCAACAATGCGATCGGCTGTTTCTGTCCAAACTTCGCCTGTTTTTTGATTGCGAATCACTGTACCGGTGGCTTTGCCATTTGCTGTGACAATACTTTCAACTGTATGCCGCAACAGGACTTTGCCGCCGTAGAGTTCGATCGCCCCTACCAGTCGATCGCTCAACACCTGCATACTTCCTTCTAGATGATACAATCCCTGCGGCTCTTGCGAAACTCCTAAAGCCGTGGCCGCGTAAAGTAGCGCCGTTTCTTCGGTATCAACTTGAGAATACAATTTTAACTGCAAATCCAGAAAAGTTCTCAAGCGCAAATTGTCTCCCAACCCGCAAAGCCGCAAAGCATCTCCCACTGTCATAAAAGTGAAAGGCAAAGTAATTAAAGTATCGGGGCGAACTGCTTGAATTAATTGCCACAAATCCCATAAGTTTCTGGGCGGTAAAACTGGATCGCGCCCTTGAAAGTTCCAGCTAGCTTTGAACAATGCAGATAATAATTGCCAAAAAGGTTCGCTTCCAGGAAACTGCCGCTGCCTTTCTTGCTGCCACTTTTGCGGATATCGCCACACGCTAATCGGTGCGGTTTCTCCCGGCAAAAACACCGCACAAGCGGGATCGCAGGGTGTCGCGGCGGGAATTTCTATGTCTAATTCTGAGAAAATTCGGTGGTGAATGCCTCCGGGTTCCAATCCTGCAACCTGCGTGGCGCCGACATCGAAGGTAAAGCCTTTGCGTTTGAAGGTGGAAGCGCATCCTCCGGGGACGATCGCCTGGTCTAAGACTAGCACTTTGTATCCTCTGCGGGCTAGCAGGGCTGCTGCTGTCAGCCCGCCGATTCCGCCTCCAATTACCGTGACGCGGCCCTTAGTGTCTGCTGGACTGGATTTGCCAAAAGGGGTGCGATCGCCTGTCATAAATTTATTTATTGTAATATTTCTTAATATTATGCTCATATTTTGCAATAAAAAGCTCTTGTAGCGACAGGTTGAAATCTATCGCTACAAGAGGAAGGAGTCCGAGTTGACAGGACTTTTTAGGGGTAAAGTGCTCCGGGCGCAGCCGGAGCGTTAGACTGTGGCGTGCTGATGAGAGAATCAGGGACGGCGCCACTTGTTGAGATAAGCTTCGCCAATCCCAGCCACAGCCTGCATTTGAGCTAGCTGTTCCCGTAAAGCTTTGATGGTTCTTAGCTGTTCTTGAGACTGTTGCTGCAAAGCGTCGTAATTTCGCTGTATCGCCGCACTCTGGTTCAATTGATTTTCCAGATATTGCAACTTGGTCAGTTTAACTTGGAAGTCGCCGATCGCACTTGACTTTTCTGCTAACTCGTGCTGCAACGATTCGTAACTCGACTTCGACACGGTTTCCTGGAATTGGCTTTCGAGATTTTGCTTTTCGGTGGCGAATTGCTGCTGCAAAGATTCCAGAGCACTGGATTTTTCTGCTAGCTGTTGCTGCAAAGATTCCAGAGCACTGGATTTTTCGCCTAGCTGTTGCTGAAACTCGTGTTCCCGGTGTTCTCTTTCGCCTAGTTGCTGCTGCAAAGATTCCAGAGCACTGGATTTTTCTGCTAGCTGTTGCTGCAAAGATTCCAGAGCACTGGATTTTTCGCCTAGCTGTTGCTGAAACTCGTGTTCCCGGTGTTCTCTTTCGCCTAGCTGTTGCTGCAAAGATTCCAGAGCACTGGATTTTTCGCCTAGCTGTTGCTGAAACTCGTGTTCCCGGTGTTCTCTTTCGCCTAGCTGTTGCTGCAAAGATTCCAGAGCACTGGATTTTTCGCCTAGCTGTTGCTGAAACTCGTGTTCCCGGTGTTCTCTTTCGCCTAGCTGTTGCTGCAAAGATTCCAGAGCACTGGATT
>NZ_JAUBUC010000187.1:0-3286 GCF_036705285.1 Microcoleus sp. B4-C1
CGCCCGTCCAAAAAGGACGGGCGGGACGCCCATCCCACAATAACAATTAAAATTGTAAGTTATTTAATTCGCCCAACTAAACAGACGCTAGTCAAATGAAAGTCTCGCATTAATCCCGACTACCCTCTCAAGTTTATTCTTGTGAGGATGCTTTGGCTTTAATCACCGCTTCTCTAAAGCCTAAAACTAATAAAATATTGGCAAGTGTTAAGAATAGTTCCGCAGAACCGTGCAGCCAATCGACATTTGCTAGTGACTCATTGTAGGCAACTTTTGCGTAAATTGCGGCGGGAATCGTCACCGCTACAAAAACGAGAGTCCCGTAAAATCCCATCAGAGCTAAACGAGGTGTTTTTCCCGATCGAGTCAAAAACCAGAGAAATCCCAAGTAGGGAAATAGAGACAGAACAAATAAAGTTTCTTTGGAAATCATTAGTAATTGGTGAGCGACCAGATACTATGATAAATTAAAAGCTCAAAAATTAGTGTGAATAATTTTTAACTTTTAATGTTGAGTTTTTAATATTTAATTATAATATTTAATTCGACAGATGCACCCGTTTCTATCGAACCGCTATAGAATCACCCAATACCATAGCTCTTAACCCAAGCCGCAGCAGGTGGGCAGTATTCAAAACCCCTCACCCACGCGGAGACAAAACCCGTAAATTTTCCCCCTAACACCGTTTTTAGCCTACTAACACATTTTTTACCGTGCCAGTGTGTTAATTGTCCCTCACTCCCAAGCTACCCAGCAATTAGAAATAGAGACGGTTCCAAACTTTTATGTCTGCTAGGCATCAAGCAAGCATCGTTCAAAACCTCTAAGTCCAAGCTGCCTTTTCTATCTGCTGCCAGAATTTCCTTCAGCTTAGCATCAAAATCAAAACACGGCCCGCAATCCCAAACTTTGAGTTCCAACCGTCCATTAAACACCGTAATTTCGAGTTGCACAGGAGTTTCTACTGGCAGATTTTTGTGAGCGTGGCGAACTGCATTAGTGAAACCTTCAGCCAACCCCAACTGAATCTTCCACCAAACTTCATTGGGGAGCGATATATCTTTCAACTGTTCAAACCACAACAAAACTTGAGTTAAAGCATTGACATCTGTGTTGACTTGCAGGCTAATATGTTGAATAAAAGTTTCATGCAGCTCTTCTTCCTGCTCTGTTTCAGTCTGCCAATCCCAGGTGTTTAATAAATTCATTAACCCATCTAAAACGCTAGCTTTTTTTATAAAATTTTGGGAGCGATCGCGATTTTCTACTTCGTAAGTTTTGCTCAGCGACAAACAGTTTCGATTGTCGAGAGTCCGGGTGTAACTGAGCTCGTCTGCAATCTGCCACATGAGTTTGATCCCCCTGCCGCCTTCTGCAAGTCGATCTATGCTGTTAGACATCTATTTTCCTCGTTTGAAAGTATTAGCTGTACTCAATTCTCCCACCCGCCGAGACACGTGGTATTTTTTTTATACTTGCTTGCTCGGTATTATTTCGGGGATCACACAAAAATGCTATCTTTTTTATAGAAAGCAGCGCATCAGCAATATGTCTTAAGAGTCTAAGCCAATTGGCTTATTTACCGATCGCCTGTACGGAGAACGATCGCCCTCGGCAGCAAAATCCCACTGCATCCATTACCAATACTTATCCGTTGTCGGAGTCGGTCATTTGCCTCCGCCGTCGCCAGAATCCCCGGCATTTAGCGCCTCGGGCCGATCGCCGTTCGCTGCAAGGGAGCCTTGATGTGCGGGCTTTCATCCCCAAGGCGTAAGTAACTTCCGTGAGCGCGATCGAACCTTACACCGTCGAGTCGCGTCCATCCACCAAGAAACTGGGTCTGAAGCCCCGTCCTTCGCTTGACGGCTTTTCTTTAACTTTGAGGCTCCTGATTAATTCCCTAAGTACATCGGTTTTAGTCCGACCTACAGATTTGCAGTGTTCTTCAAGAATTTTAAATTCAGACTCTTGAATCCGAAAATCTAAACGTTTCTTCATGATTTTATCCGGTGTTTTGCTGTACAATTGTATAACAAGGAGGATAACTCATGTTTGGCTGTCAACAAAACTTAATTCGAGCTGACTCAGAGATTAAGGCGATTCTCGAATATCTGTGTTCAGAGTCTGCAAAACTTTCTAATTGCGGGACTTACTATGCCCGCCAGTTATATTTTAAAACTGGCAAGGTTCCGAACCGCGCTCAGTTGCACAAGGTTCTAGGAACCGAAAATCGAAATCGACACTATCAAGCATTTTACTCTGATACAGCCCAACAAATCCTGACGGGTGTAGCAGAGTCTTTCAAGTCTTTTCTAGGACTAATGAAAGCGTTTAAAAATGGGATAATTATAGACCGCCCTAAGCTGCCGAAATATCGTCAAGGCGGAAGGGCTGTGGTGACGTTTACAGGTAGGTCGGTAAAACTCAAAGACGGAATGTTGAGATTTCCCCTAGGCAGCAAGGTCAAAGTGTGGTTTGGTCTAGATGCGTTTTACTTGCCCATGCCATCTAATCTTGATTTCAAGGCTATTCGGGAATATCGCATTCTTCCTCGAAACGGCTGTTTCTACCTAGAGTTTGTCTACAAAACTACTGAAGTCCAATCAGATGTAGATATTGCCAGATGCTTGATGATTGACCACGGCGTAGATAATTGGCTAACTTGTGTGAGCAACGTTGGTACAAGTTTTATAGTTGATGGCAAGCACATAAAGTCTCTCAATCAAGGTTACAACAAGCAAGTTGCATTTTTGATGAAGGGGAAAGCTAACGGGTTTTGGTCTAAAAAACTTGCCAGCGTAACCGAGAGACGAAATCGTCAGATGCGAGATGCCGTCAACAAGGCAGCCAAAAAGGTGATTAATCATTGTTTGAACAATCAAATAGGAACCGTTGTATTTGGCTGGAACAAAGGACAAAAAAAGTCTGCCAACATGGGAAGCAAAACTAATCAAAAGTTTGTGCAGATTCCTACGGGCAGACTGAAGGATAGAATTGGTCAATTGTGTGAGCAGTACGGCTTAAGATTTCTGGAGACTGAAGAATCGTATTCCTCAAAGGCTTCATTCGTTGATAATGATTTGCTACCTACATTCGGCGAGAAACCCGAAGGGTGGCTTCCATCTGGTAAACGAATTAAGCGTGGCTTGTATCGAACAGCTCAAGGTTGGTTGATCAATGCAGATTGCAACGGTTGTGGCAATATTGGTAAGCTGTTGCACATTTAAACTGTGATACAAGCATTACCCTTATTTTTAATTTTGCGACCCCATTTAATTATTAATT